>NVWS02000046.1 GCA_002746295.2 Zetaproteobacteria bacterium | reverse complement strand
GATAAATTGCGTGCAGCTTCGATTGAGGAAAGCGATCATTTGAATTGGTGTCGCAGTCGTTTGGATGAATTGGGTGAACAACCCTCCAAGTTTGATCCTTTTTGGTATGCAGGATCGTTTGTGATGGGGATTGCCGCAGGCGCGGTGGGTGACCGTTGGAATTTGGGTTTTTTGGCAGAAACAGAACATCAAGTGGTACGTCACCTTGAGAGTCATTTAAATGAGCTACCAGAACAAGATGCACGCAGCCGTGCCATTGTCATGCAGATGCGAGAAGATGAACAAGGTCATGCAGATTTGGCAGAGCATTTGGGTGCAGCCGTGTTGCCAAACCCCATCAAAGGCTTGATGAAACTCACATCCAAAGTGATGACAAACTTGGCAAAACGAATATAATGATAGATGCCAAGAAGTCGTTGATTCATATTGTTTTATTTGAACCTGAAATTCCCCCCAATACTGGCAATATTGCGCGTTTGTGTGCATGTACAGGCTGTCAACTTCACTTGGTACATCCTCTGGGGTTTGAATTATCCGACAAACAATTGCGCCGAGCAGGTTTGGATTATTGGCAGTGGTTGGATGTGCAAGAATATACCGATTGGAAACATGTGCGTGAGACTTTGAAGGGCGAAAGGCAGTGGTATGCCTTGAGTACCAAAGCCAGTGAAGGTATTTGGGATGCGAATTTTCAACAGGGCGATGTGCTTGTTTTTGGTCCTGAATCACGGGGTTTACCGGAACATATTCTTGCCGAATTGAGCATGATTAAAATCCCCATGCGTGATGATGCGCCCGTGCGTTCATTAAACCTTTCGTCCGCCTGTTCGATTGTAACCTATGAAGCCTTGCGTCAATGTGAGCTTTCAAGTGGATAAAAGTCTTTACCTTTTCTTGTATTTCAGCGATAAACGCTAATATGCAATGGACTTTATCCAACCAACTTACTGTCGCGCGCGTCGGACTTATTCCTGTTCTTATCGCGGCATTTTACTTTCTTCCTGAGCCTTGGAACCATTATGGTGCAGCCTTTATTTTTGCGTTGGCTGGTTTTACAGACTGGTTGGATGGTTATTTGGCACGTACACGTGGTGAAGTCACGGCATTTGGTCGTTTTTTAGATCCCGTCGCCGATAAGCTCTTGGTGGCAAGTTCTTTGGTCTTGTTGGTGGATAGTCATGATGCACCTGCGATTTTGGCGATGGTGATTATTGGGCGCGAAATTGCGATTGGTGCATTAAGGGAGTGGTTGGCAGAGCGAGCCAGCGTGGTGCATGTATCAAAATTGGGGAAATGGAAAACAGCAGCACAACTTTGTGCCATTGAAAGCCTGCTTTTTTATGAGTCCATTGGTTCGGTGAACATGCAAGAGGTGGGCGTGGTTCTGTTATGGTTTGCCAGTGTGTTGACCCTGTGGTCGGGTTATGATTATTTACAAGCTTCTTGGAAAGATTTGCGAGAATCACAACAGTGATAGCTTCTCGAATTGATGTCGCCTTGGTGCATTGCCCTGTATTAAACCGCAAGGGTGAGTGTTCAACCACGGCGATTACGCCCATGGATGTGCATGATTTTTCTCGAACTGCGGCATTTTATGATGTTGAACATGTGTACCTTGTCCATCCTGCAAAAGGTATGCAGTCCATGGTGGAAGATTTAACGGGTTATTGGCAACATGGTGAGGGTGGTGAACGGAATCAGGGGCGGCGCGAAGTATTGAAATCCATACAGATGATGGATAATTTGGAAGCTGCACAAGCCCGACATGATTATCAATTGTGGTTTACATCAGCGCAAGATATGGATGCTATGACAGTGTTGCCAGCGGACTTGCCCAAGATGCTTGGAAACCATTTGATTGTCTTTGGAACAGGGTGGGGTTTGGATGTTGAAAACTTGCCCAAGGCAAATGGGTGGTTGTCACCCATCGTTGGGATAGGTAAGGTGCGCCACCTTTCGGTCAGGGCGGCTTTGGCTATTTATCTTGATCGGCTTTGTATGAGTTAGTTTGGAGGCATGAGATGCGTGCGTTGGATGATGTAACAAAAGATCAGTTGCGTAGTGATATTCCGACATTCCGTGAGGGCGATACTGTCCGTGTGAATGTTCGTGTAGTCGATTTTAAAGATGGCAAGAAAGGCGTTGAAAAACGTGAGCGTTTACAAGCCTATGAGGGCGTGGTGATTGCCCGTCATAACAAGGGTATTTCAAGCAGTTTTACTGTGCGTAAAATTTCTAACAATATTGGAGTGGAGCGTGTGTTTCCATTGCACTCCCCGATGTTAGAAAGCATTACAGTGGTGCGTAGCGGTCGTGTCCGCCGTGCGAAATTGTATTACTTGCGTGAGTTGCGCGGTAAGGCAGCGCGTATTCGCGAACGCCGTTATTAAGTTGTTTCTTGGGCATTGCCCTTTGTCATTTTGAAAAACGAGGGCTCCTAGTGGGCCCTCTTTTTCGTTGTATTTTGTGAGTTATTGGGAGTGAAACATGTCAAATCGTAAAGATTTCTTTGAAGCAGACCTACATGATGATGTGGTGGTGGCTGCGATTGCTGATGAACTGGGTCGTCAACAACATACGTTGGAATTGATTGCCAGTGAAAACATTGTGTCCAAAGCAGTGATGCAGGCGCAAGGCTCGGTGATGACCAATAAGTATGCAGAAGGCTACCCCAACCGTCGTTATTATGGTGGTTGTGAACATGTGGATAAGGTTGAAGTTTTGGCACAGGAGCGTGCAAAAGAAATGTTTGGTGTCAAACATGCCAATGTTCAGCCGCATTCAGGCTCACAAGCCAATATGGCTGTGTACATGGCGGTATTAGAGCCTGGTGACACGGTGATGGGCATGGATTTGGCGCATGGTGGACATTTAACCCACGGTTGCCCAGTTAACTTCTCTGGTCTTTTATACAATGTGGTGGCTTATGGTGTGCGTGAGTCCGATCACAGAATTGACTATGATGTCATGCAAGATTTGGCCAATGAACACAAACCAAAAATGATTATTGGTGGCGCATCAGCGTATGAGCGTGAGATTGATTTTAAACGTATGCGTGAGATTGCAGACTCTGTGGGTGCGATTTTGTTTGTCGATATGGCGCACTATGCTGGTTTGATTGCGGCAGGTGTATATCCAAGCCCTGTGGGTCACGCCCATGTCATCACCACAACCACCCATAAAACATTACGCGGCCCGCGTGGCGGCATGATTTTAACCGATGATGATGATTTGGCGAAGAAGTTAAATTCACGCATTTTCCCTGGTATTCAGGGTGGTCCGTTGATGCATGTGATTGCTGCCAAAGCCGTGGCATTTGGTGAAGCTTTGGGTGAACAGTTTAAACAAGACCAGGCGCAAGTGATTAAAAATGCACGTGCATTGGCAGATACATTGACCGAAGGTGGCTTTGCTGTGGTTTCAGGTGGTACGGATTGTCACATGTTCCGTTTGGATGTGCGTCCACAGGGCATCACGGGTAAAGTGGCGGAACATGCCTTGGAAGCAGCGGGTATTACGACCAATAAAAATACCATTCCCTTTGATCCAGAATCACCGTTTGTGACATCGGGTATCCGTATTGGCACATCGGTGATTACGGCACGAGGCATGAAGGAAGCCGAGGCCAAACAAATTGGCGAGATGATTTTACGTGTGTTGAAAGCACCCGAAGATACAGCATTACAAGCAGTGGTGGCGAAAGAAGTCCGTGATTTAACGGATCGTTTTCCGATTTACGAGGGTTAATTTTGCATTGCCCTTTTTGTTTTCATGAAGAGACACGCGTGATTGACTCGCGCGTGGTGGAAGCGGGTGGGGCAGTGCGCCGACGACGTGTATGTGAATCATGTGGTAAACGTTTTTCCAGTTATGAGCGCGCTGAACTTCGCTTGCCCATGGTGGTGAAAAAAGATGGCACACGACAAGCCTTTGATGTGGAAAAGATTCGCAAGGGTATGATGAAAGCCTTGGAAAAACGCCCTGTTTCGACGGAAGATATGGCGGCATCATTGCATGCTATTTTATGTGCTGTGCAGGGTGAAAGTGAAATTATCGCTTCGCGTGTGGGCGACTATGTGATGGAACAATTGCAAAAACTTGATGTAGTGGCGTATGTACGTTTTGCTTCGGTGTACCGTGAATTTAAAGATATGGATGAGTTTTTGACTGCTGTAAAGTCCGCCATGGATGCAGAGGGTGTCAAACAAAGGGGTAAGTGATGGCTGTAAAAATTGCAGTATTGCCAGGTGATGGCATCGGTCCTGAAATTGTTGATGAAGCACTGAAGGTCTTGAATGTATTGAATCAAAAATTTAATTTGGATGCAAAATGGCAAGAAGCGACCATTGGTGGCGCAGCTTATGATGCTGAAAAAGATCCTTACCCCGCATCTACACAAGCGTTGGTGCATGCAACAGATGCTGTTCTCTTAGGTGCAGTTGGTGGTCCGCAATGGGAAGCCTTGGATAAACCATTGCGTCCAGAAGCAGGGTTGTTGCGTATTCGTGAAGATTTGGGGCTGTTTGCCAATTATCGCCCCACCAAAGTATTTGACCAACTATTGGATGCTTCCACCTTAAAACCAGAAGTGGTGCAAGGCGTGGATATTCTTGTGGTGCGTGAGCTGGTATCGGGCATTTATTTCGGTCAACCACGCGGTTTTGAAGACTATAAAGGTGAACGTTCGGGTTTTAACACCATGCGTTATTGTGAGTCTGAAGTTCGCCGCATTGCTCGCAAGGCCTTTGAAGCAGCACGTTTGCGCTCGAATAAAGTATGCAGTGTTGAAAAATCCAATGTCTTGGAGGTCTCTGAATTGTGGCGCGAGATTGTGACAGAAGTGCATCAAGCAGAATTTTCGGATGTAGAATTGTCTCACATGTATGTGGATAACGCGGCGATGCAATTGATTCGTCACCCGAAACAGTTTGATGTCATTGTCACGGGTAACTTGTTTGGTGATATTTTATCCGATGAAGCATCCATGTTGACAGGTTCGATTGGTATGCTGCCATCGGCTTCTATTGGGGAAGACTTTGCAATGTATGAACCGATTCATGGTTCTGCACCTGATATCGCGGGTCAAGATATGGCGAATCCATTGGCTACGATTCTTTCAGTCGCGATGATGCTTAGATTTTCGTTAAATCGTGAAGATTTGGCTGAAAAAGTGGAACAAGCGGTTGAAAACACTTTGGATGCAGGTGTGCGTACGGTTGACTTGGCGAATGGAGAAGCATCGGTTTCGTGTTCGGCGATGGGTGATGCGGTGTGTGAAGCATTGGAGGCATTAGCATAATGGACACTTTTTTACCGAAGAAAGACGGCTATGTGGTAGCAGTGGTGGGTGCAACAGGGGCTGTTGGTCAAGCCATGCTGGAGATTTTAGAAGAACGTAAGTTTCCCATCGCTAAAATGATTCCTGTGGCTTCAAGCCGAAGTGCAGGCTCGTTGATTGAATTTAATGGCGAAAGTTACGAAGTGGAAGACTTGGAAAGCTTTGATCCTGTGGGCGTGGATATTGCGTTATTTTCAGCAGGTGGTGGCACATCCAAAGAACACGCGCCCCGTTTTGCAGAAGCAGGGTGTTATGTGGTGGATAATTCCAGTGCATGGCGCATGGATGAAGATATTGCTTTGGTGGTTCCTGAAGTGAATCCGAATGATTTGGAAATGGCGTACCGCAATCGCATCATTGCCAATCCCAATTGTTCAACGATTCAAATGGTGGTGGCACTGAAGCCGTTGCATGATGTGGCAGTGGTTAAGCGGGTCAATGTTTCGACTTATCAAGCCGTCTCGGGTGGTGGTGGCAAAGCCATTGAAGAACTTGCCAAGCAAACCAGAGCATTGCTCAATGGTGAGTCTTTAGAAGTGAATGTGTTTCCTGCACGCATTGCCTTTAATGTGATTCCACATATTGATGTTTTTCTTGAAAATGGCTATACCAAGGAAGAGCAAAAAATGATGGATGAAACGCGAAAAATTATGGGTGCAGATATTGCAGTGACTGCGACAACAGTACGTGTGCCTGTATTTTATGGTCATTCAGAAGCTGTGAATGTGACGTTTGAAAGTGAGATGACAGCGGATCATGCGCGTCAAATCTTGGCCGATGCCGAAGGAGTTTGTGTGGTGGATGATCCTTCGAGTGAGGATTACCCCTTGGCATCAGAAGCTGCGGGAACCGATCCTGTTTGGGTGGGGCGTATTCGTGAAGATGCTTCGTGTGCCAACTCCTTGCACTTGTGGGTGGTGGCAGATAATGTCCGTAAGGGTGCTGCATTAAATGCTGTTCAGATTGCAGAGTTGTTGATTGAGCAATCAACATAAATAACAGGTTTTTGATTTTATCCTAGGGAGGCAGGTATGTATCGTCATATCATGCATGTTGTTTGCGCATTTGCGTTATCAATATTAAGTTTTACAGGGATGGCGCAAGCCGTCTCTTTGGGGAAAATTGATGTCGCCAGCCATTTGGGCGAGCCTTTTTATGCAGAAGTTCCATTGGGACTTGATGATGGGGAGTCCATTGCCAATGTCTTTGTGAGTTTAGCAACGGCTTCGGATTACCGTTTGCTGGAAGTTTTTCACGATCAAGCTGTTGATGTGATTAAGGTGAATGTTAAGCGTGATCAACGGGGAGGACGTGTGGAGTTGACCACAGTTCACCCATTGGATCTTCCTTTTTTCAATGTGATTATGAAGGTCAAGCAAGGGCGTGCAACACACTTTAAAAAATTCTCTGTTTTTCTTGATTTGCCGAAATCTTCATCGCAAGTGCGTCAAAAACCATTGGCGAAAACTCAGCCTCAAACAGTAGCGCAACAGCGTGCGATGGTTCCCAAACCTGTATTTCATCGTGCTACGCCCATTGTGTCGACACAAAAAGTTAAGTCTTTGGTACAAGATGTTGTCAAGTCCCGTGATCAATGGGCAAGAATTCAACGTTATGGTCCCATGGTGTTTGGTGATACCATTACCACGGTTGCACAGCGTTTACGTGTTGATCAGCGTTTTAGTAACCAACAAGTCATGTTGGCGCTGTTTGAAAAGAATAAAAGTAAATTTAGTCAGAATAATATCAATCTGATTAAAGCAGGTACCTACCTTGATGTCCCCACGGCCGATGAAGTTATGTTGCATAGTGATGCTGAAGCGATTCGTATGTTGCATCAGCAGACTCAAGCCTGGAAGAAATTAACCCAACAAAGTCAATATGCCAAAGTAAAAGAAGCACAGAAGAACCGTTATGCAAAGCATGTAAGTATTGGTGAACATGCCACTGGTGTTGTAAAATCACCACTGGCTGCCAAACCTGAAACACGTACTGAGACGGCACAGACCTCTCCAAGCAAGGGTGTTGAAGGTATTGGGGAGTCTGCAAAAAGCAGTGCTTCCGTGCTTGCAAATGCAACGGTTATTTTGTTGCAAAAAGAAAATGAAGATCTTAAGAAACGTTTGAATTTGCTTGAAACAACGCTAGCCAAGATGGCTTCAAAAACACCCGTAGAAGAAGCCACTGCTGTATCTGCTGCATCTGCTGCACAGGTGAATAAGCTTCAGATACAATTGGCACGTCAAAATAATGCGTTACAAAAGGCACGTCAGCAAATGCTTGCTCAGCAAGAGGGCGCTGGTGGGTTTGGCTTGTTGGCATGGATTTTAATGGCTGTTGTGACCTTGTTATCTATTGTTGTTGGTTATCTTGTTTATATGTTGAAAGGACAGCGTAAGCCCCTTACTCAACAAGATCCTGCACAAGTGGATGACTTAAGTCAGCCTGTGAATCATGAGAAATTTGATGTCCCTGGGCTTGATGATTCTGACCTTGATGTCCCGCAACCGTCAGCACCTGCGGATGCCTTTGAAGGCATTCCAGACTTGACCGATGAAGATACATCGGAAATGGAAGCCTTTCAAAATCCCGAAGAAGAACCTGACCCCAATGTGGATTACTTGTCAGAAGCGGATGTATATACTCGCTATGGCATGGATGATGAAGCTGAAAAGCAAGTCAATATGGCATTGCGTTTGCGTGAAGATAATAAAGATGCGCATGTTAAACGTGTGGAAATACGACATGCGCGTGGGGATCATGCAGGTGTGAATGATGCTGTGGAAGCTGCGAAGCTTGCTTTGGTAGGTTCATCACTGGCATTGTTTATGACAGCTTATGAAGCACTTGGAAGCGAAGGTGTGAGTGATGATGAAGTGGCTACTACTTCAGAGTCTGAGAGCACAACATCTGAAGATCTGGCATCAGATATGGAAGAGTTTGATTTGCCAGATTTGTCGGGTGCCGATGATCCAAAATCTGGAACGGATGAATTGGATTTGGGTGAGATGGATTGGTCTGGTGAAGATTTGGATTTGGGGTCTTCGCAGGGCGAGGTTGTAACATCAGACCAAGAGGATGATGGTTTAGAGTTCACAGCTTTAGGTTTGCCGACGATGGCTAATAATTCTGAACCTGATGTGGATTTAGATCTGGATGCTGTACAGACCGATGACGGTGGCTTGGATTTTTCTGAGTTAGATATGTTAAATATGGATAGTGGTGAAGATGAGCGTGATGCAACGGTAATCATGGATGCACCTGGTGCCTTGGATTTGGATGATGTATCTCTGACAGGCTTGGGTGATGATGAAAGTCCATTGTTATCGGATTCGGATGATATGTTGGGTGATATTGACTTATCATCATTTGATTTGTCAGAGAGTGATGACATTGAAGTTAAGCCTGCTGATGCACCCGATGATGCCTTGGATTTGGATGATGTGTTGGGTGATATTGACTTATCATCGTTTGATTTGTCAGAGAGTGATGACATTGAAGTTAAGCCTGCTGATGCACCCGATGCCTTGAATTTGGATGATATATCTCTGACTGGCTCGGGTGATGATGAAAGTCCATTGTTATCAGATTCGGATGATGTGTTGGGTGATGTTGACTTATCATCGTTTGATTTATCAGAGAGTGAT
>NVWS02000001.1 GCA_002746295.2 Zetaproteobacteria bacterium | reverse complement strand
TCAAGAAACCATTGATAAGTCACCGTAAGTCCATCTTTAAGCGAAGTTTTTGCCTTCCACCCCAGCTTTTCTAAACGAGAAACATCAAGCAGCTTGCGCGGTGTACCATCAGGTTTGGATGTATCCCAAAGCAATTCACCTGCAAAACCCACCACTTCTTTCATAGTCTCTGCCATTTCTTTGATGGTACAATCCACACCAGTGCCGACATTGATGTGAGAAAGCATAGGTTGGGTATTGGTTTGATAGGTTTTATCATCCAGATTCATCACATGCAGACATGCTGCTGCCATATCATCCACATACAAAAATTCTCGCTTGGGTGTGCCGCTACCCCAAACCATGACACTTTTATCACCTCGCGCTTTGGCTTCATGAAACCTACGCATGAGTGCAGGAATCACATGTGAATTTTCAGGATGAAAATTATCATTTTCACCATACAAATTGGTCGGCATCACACTGCGATAGTCTCGCCCATATTGGCGATTATAACTTTCGCACAATTTAATGCCTGCAATCTTGGCTGTCGCGTAAGGCTCATTGGTGACCTCCAATGTACCCGTGAGCAATGATTCTTCTTTCATTGGCTGTGATGCGAGCTTGGGGTAAATACATGATGAACCCAAAAACAATAGCTCTTGCACACCACTTTCATGCGCTGCATAAATAATATTCGCTTCAATCATCAAGTTTTGATAAATAAACTCAGCGGGGTATTCATTGTTAGCATGAATACCACCTACCTTAGCTGCTGCCAAATACACTTGGTCAATCTTATTTTCTTGAAAAAACCGATTCACATCGGCTTGGTTGAGCAAGTCCAATTCAGCATGTCTTCGCGTGAGAAGCTCCACACTTTCTTGACGCCTCAATTGCTTTACAATCGCTGAACCAACCATGCCCCGATGCCCTGCAATATAAACTTTTTTAATCATAGCTTACCCTTCAACAGCCACAGGAATATTATGCCCATGCTCTTTTAACAACGCATGACGTTTGGCGACAATCAAATCTTCCCTCACCATTTCTGCACACATTTCTTGCACCGTAATTTCAGGTGTCCAACCCAAAGTCTCTTTGGCTTTGCTTGGATCACCAAGTAGAGTTTCCACTTCTGCGGGGCGGAAATAACGTGGATCAATTTGCACAATCACATCACCCACCTTCAAAACTGGGGCTTTATCACCATCAATCGATGCAATAATACCCTTCTCTTCAAGCCCTTCACCTTCAAAACGAACCGTGACTCCAAGCTCCGCTGCAGACCATGTAATAAATTGGCGTACCGAATATTGAACCCCTGTGGCAATGACAAAATCTTCTGCAACATCTTGCTGCAACATCATCCATTGCATACGTACATAATCTTTGGCATGCCCCCAATCTCGCAAGGCATCAATATTACCCATAAACAAACATTTTTCTAAACCTTGCGCAATATTCGCCAAGCCACGGGTGATTTTACGGGTTACAAAGGTTTCACCACGGCGCGGTGACTCATGGTTAAATAAAATACCATTACAAGCATACATACCATAGGATTCGCGATAGTTCACTACGATCCAATAAGCATACATTTTGGCAACTGCATACGGCGAGCGCGGATAAAATGGCGTTGTTTCTTTCTGTGGAATTTCTTGCACTTCACCAAACAACTCCGATGTTGATGCCTGATAAAACTTCACTTTCTTTTCCATCCCCAACAAACGAATCGCTTCAAGCAAACGAAGCGTGCCTAAAGCATCGACATCCGCTGTATATTCAGGCGATTCAAAACTCACCGCAACATGCGATTGTGCACCAAGGTTGTACACCTCATCAGGCTGCACTTCTTGCACAATACGCGTTAGATTGGATGCATCCGACAAATCACCATAATGCAATACAAAATTCTTATTTTCCACATGAGGATCTTGATAAATATGATCGACACGCTGCGTATTAAACGATGAGGCACGGCGTTTGATACCATGCACTTCATAACCCTTTTTTAACAAAAACTCCGCTAAATATGAGCCATCTTGCCCTGTTACACCTGTAATTAATGCTACTTTTTTCATTATTTTATCCTTATCCTACTCAGTGGGCTGCTTCCATCAGACTACAGCTTTCCAACAACGTTATTATTTTATCACGTTTTTAGTATGCATTTTTGGAGAACAGTGTGTATACAGTTTTAATCATGATACGAACATCCAACCAAACTGACCAATGGTTAATATAGGTCAAGTCATATTCCACACGTTTTTCCATTTTTGCCAATGTGTCCGTCTCACCACGGCAGCCATTCACTTGCGCCAAACCTGTCATCCCTGGAAGAATACGGTGTCGAGACATATAGATACTAATTTTTTTAGCGTAAAAATGATTGTGTGAGACAGCATGGGGTCTCGGACCAACCAACGACATATCACCCTTTAACACATTAATGATTTGTGGCAATTCATCGATACTACTCTTGCGTAAAAATGCACCAACCTTCGTCAATCTAGGATCACCTTTGACAGCTTGTGAAACCTCACTAGCCAGCTCTTGGTGAACCTTCATACTCCGAAACTTTAATACATTTATAATTTTCCCATCCAAACCATGCCTTTCCTGCCTGAAAAGTATCGGGCCTGGTGATGTTGCTTTCACTGCAGCAGCAGCCAAGAGCATGATGGGTGAAAGCAGCAAAAGAGCAGCCGAAGCCACAATCTTATCCAATAAAATTTTACTCAACAATGCACCCTCAGTCATAGGGCTTTCCGACAAATAATACAACGGAATGCCTGCAACCTCTTTCACACTTGGACTCACCATATGTAGTCCAAAAATATCTGGTGCCCAAACAATATCGACATTCAAGTCAATAAGTGACAATTGCATATCTCGGATCGGGTAGGTCGATTTCATATGCAAAGCAAAGTATACACGCTTGATGCCTTTTTCTTTCACAACCTTCCTCAACGCTTCAAACTCACCTAAGACAGGAATACTTTTCACCATCAACTCTTCTTCATCGCCCTGACAAATAACACCAACAATCTTATGGGTCGTCCATGGATTGGCATTGATATGTTCGACTAGGTACGCAGAAAGCTCACCTCCCCCAACAATAAGAGAAGGTTTTATCTTTGATACTTTGCGTTTCTTCATCCAAGCATTTACAAAAAAATGTACGCCTACTTGAAGTGGCGCTGCAATCATAAACCATGAAAAAATAACTTGCCGTGAATACAACCCTGAAATTTTAAACAAAAACGCCATCACAATAAGTATCACGACCACTTTAGTCCACGCGAAAACAATACTCATTGCCTGACTCATTCTGTCTGGGTGTCTGCGATAAATAGCTGAATTAGAATACACCAACCATACCAGAAAAGGGGAAATCACAGCGGGGTAATAATAAACAAAAAAATCAGGGGTACCTTTGATAAAGGCACACAAAAAGAGGGCTACTTCAACAACTATAATATCCAAGAGCAACTGCGCTCTGGATAAAAGGTTTTTCGTAGCCCCTACCATTTTTTTTCGTCTTTTTGATACTAAAACTGACTTGTTCAGCCCTGCCTCCCTTTACTCCAAAAAACCACAGATATAATTTAAACATAAACTATGATTTTGGACTCAAATAATAACAAAATATTGTGACATTAGTATAGCACAAATAATTCTTAACAGCCATAGGTATCTACACAAGTTTTGCTATAGTTCGATGATGATAAAAAATACTATAGTGATTCAACTATAAAACTGCTATTTATAACACCCAATCGTCACCCTCGAGTGCGTGTATCGAGGATCTATAGTAATTCAAGCAAAGAATAGGCGTTTAACATTCAGTATCCCTAAGGATTTTTAAAGCAATGCACATGATCTTTAGGGGAAATATAATGCCACTTTAGTACTTAAACTACTATATCATTGGATTCCCGATAAAAGATTTCGGGAATGACACAGTGATTTAATACTTGAATCACTATAGACAACATTCAAACGCCCGACTGATACGGCAAAAAAAAAGCACCCACGATTTAACGTAAGTGCTTGTTTTAATTGGCGTCCCCAAGGGGATTCGAACCCCTGTTGCCGCCGTGAAAGGGCAGTGTCCTAGGCCGACTAGACGATGGGGACCTTTATTAGACGGCGCGAACTTTATCGTCGTTTCTTTTACTGTCAACTTTTTTTTATTTATACTTACTTTTCTGAAAGTTCTTGAAGCAATAGCCCTGTCGATAATTGAATACGCTTAAGTGCCCATTGCATTTGAATATTTTGTAGTGATGATTGAAGTTCAGCAGCATGCAATTCACCTTCAAACTGTACGATAGTTGCAGTATTCGAACGCCCTACATGGTAGCGCCGCATTTCAGCATTAAATTTTTCTTTTTCCATTTCAACACGAGATTGTGCCGTAGCTTGGGTCATCTGGGCGTTATCATATTGCATGATGGCTTGACTTATTTCAGTATTGATGTTATTTAGGGCTTGTTCACGTTGAAGTTGAACACGTTCCAAAGCCAACTCAGCCTTTTGAATACTTGGTTTGATATCATGTTTCACCAGCGAATCACTCCACTCCAAACCAACACCAAGATAACGATCTTTGAGTGTAAAGCCTTGCCCCAAGGCTGTTAATGAAGAACCCGATAGTGCGCGGGTACCTATTTGCCCAATCACATCCAGTTGTTGCCGATCATTTTCACGCGCCTGCGTCAGTAAAGCATGGGCAGCTTCTTCTTGGGCATTCAACATCATAAAAATAGCACGATGTTGTTGTGCTTTAGCTTGCAAGACTTGGATATGCTTCGTTTTCAGTGTTGGATAGATACTACCATGAAGTTGGATAGGGGTATTATAAGGCTGGTGCATCAAGCGGTTGAGTGATGTTTGTGTGTTATTCCATGTGCCCTGAGCGTTAACAAGTTCCAATTGACGACCAGAGAGCAAGGCATCAGCCTGTAAACGGTCAGCTTTTTCAATCAAACCAAAATGTTCGCGTTTTTCTTGATACTTTAACAGCTTCTTGGCGCGTACAACGGCATCACGGGATAACTCAATGGCAACTTGGTTAGCCTGCATTTGAAAAAACAATTGTATGGCTTGCGCAGCCAGTTGCTCCTTTTCCATGATTACTTGCCAATGGGCGGCATGCTCATTGGCATCCATTTGTTTGAGTTGAGCTTGATAGACAAGGTTATCATGCCCTTTGAACAGGGGGTAACGATAAATTAAATCAATTTGATGTTGATATGTTGGGTTGATAGTGGCTTGAAAAGCTTTCGGAACACTGCTTGGGTAGGTTGTTTTGGATCGACTATAACTTGCTGATAGACTTAAGTTGGAACCATCCTCTAAAGGCTGCGTGATGCTCCCTGTTATAATCCCTATGTTTATCCCCGAAGGCGCAAAAGGATTGGTTGTCGGGGTCGTTTCATCGGACAAAGTGCTTTTAACACTGGCACGCGGATCCAATTTTTCTTTGATGGCAACACGATCAAGTTGCAGGCTTTTTACTTGCAAACGCGTAATTTTTAAGGATGCATTGTGTTCAAAAACTTGCTGAAGCACATCATCCAGTGATAAATCATGGCTTGCTACGGCTTTAGAAATATGTAAGGCGTAATCCAATCGTAGATGCTGTTCAGCCCCCCATATAGGCGAGCTGAAACATAGACTTATGGCAAGTAGAGTGGTACTAAAGCGAATCATTATGCACGTTCGATATATTCCCCAGATTCCGTATTTACCTTGATTTTGGTGCCAGATTCCAAAAAGGGAGGAACCAAAATAGAAGCACCTGTTTCCAGTTTACCAGGTTTATATGAACTGGTGGCAGTTTGACCCTTGATGGCAGCATCGCATTCAATCAGTTCCAAGACAACTGACATCGGAAGTTTGACACTCAAAGGGCGTTCTTCATGAAACTCAACCATCACTTGCATTTCGGGCAACAAATAAGGCAATACATCTTCCAATAAATTGTTATTGAGAGTGATTTGGTCATACGTTTCAGTGTTCATGAAATGATAATCGGTGCCATCGGCATAAAGGTATTGCATGGGGACCTGAGAGAGTGTGATACGCTCAACTTTTTCTGTCGAGTTGAAACGCTTGTTGGTTTTATTGCTTGTTTCAAGGTTACGCATTTCCACTTGCATACATGCCACGCCCTTTCCTGGTGTGACATGATGGGTTTTCATCACGCGCCATAACTGCTTGTCTACCTCTAAAATATGGCCAACACGAATGGCGGTAACATTGATGATCATGGTGTATCTCCTGTTGCTTGGAAGCTGTGAAAATCACAGAAATAAATAAGAATCCAACATTAAAATGTACGCAAACGTAGCTTTAATAAAGATGCTGGGCAAGCTTCGCCATCGGCATAGATTTATGAAGGAATGGTAGTTAATCATGACAGATATAAAGGTACAAGATGCGATGGATCAGTTTCTTGATTCACTATGCAAACATGAACATGAAGCATTCCAACAGCAAGATGTGGAAGCATGTTTTGAGATGTTGGCCGAATTTTTGGTCTATTATTCAAACTTATTTCCAGATCAAGAAGAGCCTGAAGATATCTCCTTGGATGATTGGGAAGAAGCTTTAGAAGGCTATGTTGAGAAACTTTTTGAGGGAGATATGGAACGTACGCCTGATTTGGGCGGTTTATCTTTGATGACTTTGGATGCGGAATATTTCCGTGATTTTCTGGGCTGGTATGTTTTACGTGAACCCAGTGCCTCAAGCGTGATGGTCAAAACATTTTCAAAAGTGTTGCAAGCTTGGGCGTTGTTTATGCGGCAACATAATTTTCTGAATGATGTGCAAAAAACAGAGCTGTGTGCTGTATTGGATGAAGTTGCAATATCTGCTGGCGATGCAGCAACTGCGGCACATTTGTTGTTATATTATGTACGTTTGGGTGGGGGAGTGGCACCCCGTTTACGTGGCAAACGTTTTGATGCATTTGTGGAAGGGCATGCGCGCATTGAACGTTTGGATATGAATCAAAACACGGTGTTCTTGGGCTTTGATAATCAGGATGCACCCGTTGTTCCGATTGTATTACCGTTAGAAATCATGAATTATTTGCATCTAGGTGATGTCTTGGATGTTGAAATGGGGCAGCGCGGTGGGCAATGGATTATGGTGGATATTGGTCCTGTTTATCCATCGTGTATTTATATGGAAGCGGATGAGTTAAAAGTTCCTGATAAGTTGACATAAACCCACTATTTTTTAAATTTGTAGTTCTACATAAGGAGAGAGGACAATGACACAAGATGAAATGAAGAAAAAAGTTGCTCAGGCAGCATTGGCGTATGTGGTTGAAGGTTCCATGATTGGTGTGGGTACAGGTTCAACAGCAAATATGTTTATTGATGCGTTGGCAACCATCAAAGATAAAATTCAAGGTACGGTGGCAAGTTCAGAGGTCACAGCCGAGCGTTTGCGTGGTCATGGCATTCCTGTATTGAGCTTGAACGAAGCGTTGAAACAAGTGGATAGTTTGTCTGTTTATATTGATGGTGCGGATGAATTTGATCCTAAAAAATGTTTGACCAAAGGTGGCGGTGGCGCTTTAACCCGTGAAAAAATTGTTGCTGCGGCATCGGATCAATTTGTATGTATCGTGGATAGCAGCAAGCAAGTGGATTGTTTGGGTGCATTTCCTTTACCCATTGAAGTCATTCCTATGGCGGAAAATTTGGTGTTGAGTATTGCTAAGAGTGTGGGAGGTGAGCCTGAAGTTCGTGCGGGTTTCACAACAGACAATGGTAATATCATCATTGATGTCAAAGGCTTGGAGATCCATGATGCATTGGCATTGGAGAATGATTTGAATGAAGTGCCTGGCGTGGTGACCAATGGTATCTTTGCACATCAATGTGCAGATGTTATTTTGATGGGAACCCCAGATGGTGTGCAGGTTATTGAATGATGTTACGTACTTGACCAAAAACCCGCGTCATCCTCGAATGCTTGTGTCGAGGGTCTGTTGGAACACATAGATCCCCGGTACAAGATTTCGGGGATGACGAACCAAGGCGTAGCCTTTATAGGAATATTGACTATATTGAAAAAAAACCGTTTTAATATTAAAGCACACTATCAGGTCGGCTTAATGCCACCACTGCCGCAGGTATAACCAAAATATTGAGAAATGGAATCAGCATCAATAGCATGCCCAGACCACCAAAGCTTAACCAAAAAAAACGCCGTTCTTTAAGTTGATCTTTACGATGGGCGTAACTCCAACCTTGGCGTGTGGCGGTGGTGTCCATAAGTTCAAAACATAAAAAATGAATGCTCGCATACGTCCAAATGATGGCGGCAGCGATTGGCCCCAATACAGGAATCAAACTCAAAAACAAAGCCACTGCACCCCAAAGAATAAGAATCGAAAGGGGGCGCACGGAATGAACCAAAGCGATGGAACATTGCTTCCACCATGGCGCTGTATTTTCAGGTCGGTCAATGCCAAAAATCTTTTCTGTACGAACAGCTAATGTATCCAACCAAGGAGCAACAGCGGCTGAGGCAACAGCGGCAAATCCCACAATGCCCGTCAGTGCAGCCAATAAAATGGACACCGCCCAAACCACCCAAGATAAGATCATCCAATACCAAGCATCCCCTTCAGGAAGCCAAACTTGCATCATCATATCAAACAAAAAGAATACCCCTGTGAATAAAGCTAGCATCAAAAATGTAAGTAAGCCCAGCATTTTCCAAAGTAAGGAACGAAGCGAGGGAGTGGTCAGTAAAAGGTGTATACCTGATAAAAGTTTAAATGAGCCTTGAAGCATGAAATCTTCCTTAAAAAAGTTTGATAAGCCTTGCTATAGTCGTTTAAGTATTAAATAGGTATTATGTTTTCGTCACCCTCGAATGCTTGTGTCGAGGGTCTATCAATAGATTCCAGACACAAGCACTCTGGAATGACGGTGGTTTAATACTTGAATCACTATAT
>NVWS02000045.1 GCA_002746295.2 Zetaproteobacteria bacterium | reverse complement strand
CTTGACTCGAAAAACAATATGTTTTTCAAAGTGTGAAAAAATGCACGATATTGTAATAGGATTACTCATTAACAAAGTTGAATTCGGGGTGGATATTTATCCTTAAATTCAGATTTAACCCACTACCAAATAACAATCGCACCCTGCTTTAAATGTTTACCCACCATGGCTGTGGCTTGCTTGACGAGGGTTAAATCAGGCTGATGTGCAACATCCACAGGTGTGAGAACGGCCACAACCACAAAATCCGCCTGTTTTAGGTCATCGACTTGATAGGTATAACGCAGTTGTTTGGCTTGCACAAAAAGCGTTTTATCCATTTCACCCGTTGGATCATAAGCTTGCTGATACGCTTCTAGTTTTTCAGCAGATACATCAAAACCAATGGTTGGCAGCACACGTCCAAACGCTAGTGCCAATGGTAAACCCACATAACCTAATCCCACAACTGCAACTGTTTTAGCCATCATCCGCTCCTAAATCATTGCATCTCATGCAATAATATCAACATTCGCAAATTATTTCCCAGCATGGCATAAAAGGCAAACAAGCTTTGCAACCCTTGTCATTGACCTTGCGAAAGAAAAAAATATATTGGGCAATAATCATTGCTGTATCAGTATACAAGGATATTTTATGAACCACCAGCCATTATTTATCAGCCGCACCTTATGGTTCATGATACCGCTCACCCTACTTGTTTCATGTGGTGGCGGAGAGTCAAAACCTGCAACTCAACCTGCAACTCAACCTGCAACAAAACCAACAGCAAGTAAACCCAAATCACCCTTAACCATCAAAGAGTTTTTGTTTGCTCAAACCCATGTGATTCCACCCACAGGTTTGAGCTGGAAGCTTCAAGCAAGCAATGCTTCTTTGCACCTTGTGGGTAGGCGCGATGCGCTCGCCATCGTGGATATGACGCCCAACACGCCCATCAATCCTCGCTTGAGTATTTGGTTCAATAAACAACAGCAAGCAAGTATTGCCCTGAATCCAGCTACAAGTTTTCCGCCAACAGAGGCTGGCGGGACTGCGTTTCGTAACAATAGCTATACTGCCATTATTCCTGCGGTCTATGTCAAAAAAGGTTTGGTCATCAAGGTTTTATCGGATAACTATACAACCAGTGCATCCATTGGTGCGATTCAAATAGGTGTAGATGCAGATTTAGATTTAAAGTTATTGCCATTTTATGTGTATGGCGCAGCTCCTAATATAAAAGGTTCGCCACCACTGGCACAAAGCCAAAAGCCTGATGTAGCCACTATTGCAGAAATTTATGCCAAATGGCCCGTTGCCACGCTCAATGTTAAAACCCACGGGGCGGGTTTGATTCAATGGTCTTATATGATTATTGAACCACGTGGGAATCACGCCGCCTATCGTGCGAAAAGTAAAAATGACCAAATCAATGGTTTTGATACCATGAGTGCAGTGCTCAATGTCTTATCAGCTTTACGCACTGCCAATGGCGATAAAAACACTGCCAATCAATACTATGCTCCCTTGATGATGGCTGATGTTTATGGTAATTACCAACCACCAGGTGGTGGTCTTGGCGGTGGTAATATTGCTACGGGAGACCATCGCTATGCGGGTATTTTTATCCATGAAATAGGACATGGCTTTGGTTTACCTCATCAAGGCACAGCTTATACTTCAGGAAAATACCCATATATTGGCGGTAGTCTTCTTGGTTCATCTTGGGGTTTTGACCAAAATAAACAAGCATTCCTAGCCCCTTTTCTACCTTCTACTGCATCAAGCTATAACAATTGCCTCACATCAAAAAGTTTTATCCGACAAACCGATGCACAAGGGCGTTGTGTCAAACAAGACCCCATGCAAAGTGGCGATCGAGATAAAGCTGCTACAGATAAATTCGGAACCTTTTCCGATTTTAGTACCGCACAAATGCAAGGTCATCTACGTAAGAATATTTATATCGACCCCTATGCTACAAGCGGTTATAGCCGTTGGGATACAAAAAGTTCCTCACGTGTGAATATACCATCAAGCACTACGAAAAAAGGGCTATATGGCTTGGATAATAATTTCCCTATACAAACCCAAGTACCCGTTCATACCATTATCATAACTTACAGTCATGTTCCATGCACTCCACTGGGTGTAGGAACTTGCAATGCTTCAGGTGTGAATACTGCAATTTCTCAAATTTACCCACCGATTACATACACTGGTAATCTTCGTCGTGTGGTTGACCCAAGCAAACCATCAGACTTGACAAGCATTATACCCAATACAGGTACTTATCCTTGGTACTGTCAAAATAGCGGCTGCGATTACAGTGTGCGTGTTACTTACGTTGATGGTACGACTTGGCTTGCAGTACTTCAAACAGCTTTCCGACCTTGGTTCAAAGCAACTGCGATACCCGCAGCCACCACCAATGATCCACTTAATAAGAAGAGTTTTAAAGTCTGGGGAGTCAATGCACCTGGCAATAAGCGTATTTTTAAAATCGAACTACTGGATACAGCCATGGTTTGGAATGGTTTTCCTACCAACCCTACGGTATTGATGAGTCGTTAAAGATTCATTGCATAGGCTTGAATTTCCTGCCATGAGGCAGTTGCCGTGCCAACTTTTCCGACCACCACACCTGCGGCTTGGTTGGCAATTTTTGCAGCCTTCAACGGTGAATCGCCACGTACAAGGCAAGATGTAAACACCGCGATGACCGTATCTCCTGCCCCTGTGACATCAAACACATCACGCGCAGCCGTTGGGATATGGTGGCATTGTTCGCCATCAAATAACGTCATGCCGCGTTCCGAGCGTGTGATCAAGATATATTTGAGTTGTAAATCGGCATGAAGTTGACGCGCCATGTTTTCCACATGCTCATCATCATTGATGATGTCCATGCCTGACATGGCAGCCGCTTCACTCAAGTTGGGGGTGATAAAGCTTGCACCCTTATAAGCTTGGGTATGGCTTGGTTTGGGATCAATGGCAATAATTTTATCAGCAAACATCGGAATAAGCTGGGTTAAAAATTCAGGGGTTAACACGCCCTTGGCATAATCCGATAAAATTACTGCTTTGGCATCATGCAATTTAGCTTGCATCTTCTTCAATAAAGCCTGTTGTGTATTGTGTTGCAAGGGTTTGACCCACTCTCGATCATAGCGTAGTAATTGTTGATGCCGCGCAATCACGCGGGTTTTAATGGCAGTGGGTCGTCCGTTTTCTTTGGTCAAAACACCTGTATGTTCTGCATCCAATATTGCCAAGCGTTGATGAACCCAAGCGCCCGCTTCATCTTCACCCACCACACCAAACATGGCAGATGATTGCTCGATGGCATGTAAATTACGAATCACATTGGCAGAACCACCAAGTTTGCGGTCGACGGATGACACGTGCACCACTGGCACAGGGGCTTCGGGTGAAATGCGTGAGACATCGCCCATCACAAATTCATCTACAATAATATCGCCGATAACTAAAATCATAGTTTAAAACGAGCTTCTAGTTCTTTCACAAAATGACCCGCTTGCATGTATTCTTTGACATAAGATTTAAGTTTGATGATGCGGCGTAATAAATAATCGGCGCGTAAGTTGTAGGTAAGCCAATTATAACGAAAAATAGCATCATGACAGTGCTTGGCTTCTTGCTCATCCCTTTCAATATTCTCTGGCACAGGCATTTTTTTGAAAAGAATTTGAATATCTGGATTACCTTCATCCGTAAACCTTTTCACCACATCAAAACCTGCAATTTTAGCCAAATGAATCAAGGTGTTGTGGGTGAAATTATAGGTATGGGCAAAATGAAATAAACGCCCGAAGGTGGCAAAGGGCGCAGACACATTGGGACATTCAACATACAACAAACCATCATTTTTGATAAGTCCACGCATATGCATCAGTGCGCGTTTGGGGGATACAAAATGTTCAATCACATGAATCAACAACACAACATCACGCGATTGATCTGCCTCTAAATCATATAAATTGATGTTGTCCACATGCGCATGCAACACACCTTGGGTATAACTATTGAAATCAGTATTGGGCTCAATACCCGAAGCATCAAAACCTGCTTCTTCAAAGGATTTGACCGTACAGCCAATGCCAGCACCCACTTCAAAAACCCTACAGGGTTGTGAAATAAGTGGTTTAATTTGTTTAAGAATACGTTGTCCATTGTTCCATGCGCGCATAATGCGGCGTGGTGAAGGCTTGCTTTCGCCATGATAATCACGTCGATAATCCTTGGCATAATAGGCTGAAATTTCATCTTCACTCGGCATTGGAACATGCATCACCAAGCCGCACCCTTGGCATAATCCAGTATTCAAAGGTTTTTTATGGCGGTCATATTTAGAAATAATTTCAAAATTAGAACCACCACAAAGGTCGCAGCAATATTGAGTGTTTGTATGTTGAGTTGATTGAGTCAAAATAGTTTCCCATTCAAATGGGATATGGATTCCCATGTGATCACTTTCTTTTTATCCATGTTTTTATCCATATTGTTCCCTCAGTCTATATCTTTCAGACAGCGCAACATGTCATCCGCGCAAATCATATCCATACAGACAAAATTTGCACATTGACGCTTAAAGCATGGCCCACAGCTTGGTGAAGATTCTACAAACTGATGCTGCTCCCCCAAAGGACCTGAACGCCATGAAGCCGATGCTCCCCAAAAACTTACGGTGGGTGTTTCTAAAGCTGCCGCCAAATGCAAAACACCCGTATCGGTTGCTATCAATGCTTTGGCTTGCTTTAACAAACTACACAATGAAGCTATATCTAGGCGTTGTTCAAGCACAGTGACAGGTGCATATTCAGCAATGGCTTTAGCTTTGGCATGTTCTTCATCATTGCCCCAACACATCACCGCATGTGCGCCTTGCTCTTCAATGCCTTGTGCCACAGCTTGCCAGGTCTCATTGGGCAGTTCTTTGGTTTGCCAAGACCCGCCAAGGCTTAACACCACCCACGGCTTTTGAGGTAAAGCTGGAAAAGAAATAAGCTTTAATTCTCGGTGAATCCTTGGTTCTTGGTATGCCAAGGGATTTTCAGTATCAGATACGGACTGCCAAGGTGCAGCGGCAACATGTCTATATTTTTGTACCACATGCCGTTCATCGGCATGAAAACAGGTGCTTTGTTGCAACCATGTTGCAGGTTTTTCACGCACTTCACTCGCATCATAGCCATAGGCTTTAGCGCCTGTTGCGGCTGCCAACACCGATGATTTGATGAGGCTTTGCAAATCAATCACCACATCAAAGTGTTCATGTCTAAGTTCTTGAATCATCTGCCATGCGGCACGGATAGGATGCTCACCTTTCAATGCCACACGATGAATCACCACAGATTCGGGGAACACATCCGTGACAAAGGCAAAGCGTTCATCTACCAACCAATGCACTTCCTGAACATCATCCCGCGCCAACACATCATCCAAAGCAGGTAAACAATGAATTAAATCACCAAATGCCGATAATTTAATCAACAGAACTTTCATGGATTCAATAAATCCAAGCAACTTGCCAGCACCATTTCAGGCAAAATATTACCCATACAAGGCTGACCTAAGGTAGTGCATTCGCGTTGCAAACATGGGCTACACACCGCAGGTTCATACAAGACTTTTACATATTTTCCCGAAGGTGCCGTTCGATCGGGCAGTGTTGCACCAAAAACACCCACGGTGGGTTTGTTCATGCCTGCGGCAATGTGCATCAAACCCGAATCATTGCATAACATCAAACGGCATGCCGACACCAATTGCAGTGCTTCACGCATGGATGTTTCACCTGCGGCATTCCAATGGTTGATGTCAGATGGCAAGTGTTTCAAACAATCTTCTGCCACACCCCGTTCATTGGCTGTGCCTAACATCAAGGCTTGCCAACCCTCTTGAGCCAACCATTGAATGACCGCAGCATAGGATTCACTGGGATAGCGTTTTGCACCGCCAAAGTGCGCCCCTGGTGCAATGCAAATCACACGATTTTCATCCAAACCATGTTGTTGCATCAAGGCGATACCTGCCTGAACATCTTGCGAATGCGCCACAAGTTCCACTTCGCGCTGTGCTACAGATATGCCCGTTTGCTCCACCAAATCTAAAAAATACCCACGGTGGTGCTGGGTCATCACATCAACATGCGGCTTATAAGCATGGCTTAACAAAAAACCGCGCGCCTCTTTTTGAAAACCCACGCGAATAGGTGTGCGAGAACGAAAAGCTTGCCATGCTGAACGAAAACTATTGGGAAAGATCATCACCATATCGGCTGATTCATCAAATTTTTCATGGTAACTGGCTTGTTCCCCCAAATTCAAAAAGGGCAATAAATCTTTCAGCCAAGGACGACCATAAATACGAATCTCTGCATCAGGGTTGGCTTGGGTGCAGGCATAAAGTGCAGATTGTGCCATAGCTACATCGCCCAACCAATTCGGTGGCATGATGGCAATGCGTTGACACTTGGAAAAATCAATGGTTTTCATCACGAGACCTTTTGACGGCGGCGCGCTGTCACTTCGGTTTTCAGTTGCCCACATGCGGCTGAAATATCACGACCGCGTGATTCTCTCACCACTGCCACAAAGCCAGCCTTCGATAGTTCAGCGCGAAAAGCTTCAACATGCGAGCGTTCAGGGCGTTGAAACTTGCTTCCCTCAAAGGCATTAAAGGGCAGTAAATTGACTGTGCTTGCCAAACCATCCAGCAAAGTCACCAAGCGTTTGGCATCATCCAAACTATCATTCACACCACCCAGTAAAACATATTCAATCAATATGCGTTTGCGCCCATGTTGTTGCACATAACAACGCATGGCTTCCAATAAATCTGCCAAAGGGTATTTTTGATTGATGGGCATGATGTCACTGCGGATGGCATCGGTGGTCGCATTGAGTGACACCGCCAAAGAACACGGCAGTTTATCCTCAATCAAACGATAAATCGCAGGTACAAGACCTGCTGTGGATAAAGTGACTCGGCGCGGCGATAATGCCATTCCCTGTGGATCGGTAATCAAACGCACAAAATCAGCAACGGCATCATAATTATGCAGGGGTTCGCCCATGCCCATCAACACCACATTGCGCACAGGTTCACCCATGATATGGCGTGCCGTAAACACTTGGGACATGATTTCTGCCGTACTTAAGTTCCGTGTTAAACCTGCGGTGGCAGTCAAACAAAATTCACAGCCAATGGCACAACCCACTTGCGTGGACACACATTGCGTTAATCGCCCAGCCGCAGGAATCAACACACTTTCAATATCCTTGCCATCGGGCATACGCAACAACATTTTTTGCGTCCCATCTTCGGCATGTTGATTGGCGACCACATCAGGCGTTAACACATCCACCGAAACATCCAAATAATCTCGCAAGGCTTGTGGTAATTCAGGCATGGCATACCAATCGGTGATACCACGGCGGAAAATATAGGCATTAAGCGTGTCAGCATGGATGGGTTTGACACCCGCATCTTGGCATAAAGCCACCAAAGCACTGTGATTCATGCCTGTGATATAAGGTTTTGAAGTCATGGGTTTTTCTCATTGTATGAACGGATGTTATGTACCTTATCAAAAAAAAGAAGCGTCATCCCCGAAATCTTTTATCGGGGATCTAGGTTTGAAATAAAAGACCCTCGACACAAGCATTCGAGGGTGACGTACTTGAAGATAACGATGTATTTTAGAAACATGCGTAACCTCAGATATTAAAATAAAAAAGGCAGGGTAAACACCCTGCCTTTCAGCGCCATAAAATCAGTCTTAAAGACCGTATTTAGCCTTATTCTCAGCCACTTGTTCTGCACTGGGCGGTGTATCTTCTTCCACTTCTGCCAAATCAAACTTATCGCGCTCTGTATCGCAAAGTTCATTCAGGGCAATATCAGATTCAAAGACTTCTGGAACGTCTTCTTCAGGATAAATTGCTTCCCAAGGACATTCAGGCTCACAAACGGCACAATCAATGCATTCATCTGGAGAAATCAATAACATATTGGGGGTTTCTTCGGTGACATCCTTGGGTTGATAAAAACAATCTACAGGACACACCGCAACACATGCCGTATCGACACAATCTTTACAAAGTTGGGTAACAACAAAAGCCATGAAACACCTCGTTTTTTAAATTTTGCCGCATACTAAAGCGAATCTTTTTTACATCAATTCAAAATCATCGACCAATTCTTCTTGTTCATCATTCATATCGCTCTCAATAACCTCTTGCAACAGCGCTAAAACCAATGTTTTGGAGTCTTCTTTTTCACGGGGATCACAAGGAATAATATTGGCATTCTCTGCACCCAGCCCATCAGCCAAAACTTCTAAATCTCGCGCTCCTTCTTTATCCCGATGTGTAGCGCCAATAATAATCGGTGTATCCGCTTTATTTCGATAATATTGATACATTTTTTTGCCTTCATCAATGGCACGTTGGCTGCTCGAATCCACCAAAAAAATAGTTCCCAATGCACCACGAGAAAGCACTTTCCACATAAAATTAAAGCGTGCTTGCCCTGGGGTACCAAACAAATGAACATCCAAGGTTTCATCCACATGTAGAATGCCAAAATCCAAGCCTACAGTCGTCATCGCCTTAAATCTTGCGAGTCCATCCGTAGCTTTCACATCTTTGCTTAATAATTGTTCGGAAGAAACAAAACGAATCAAGGTGGTTTTTCCCGCTGCAAAAGGACCTGTAACAAGAATTTTTGTAATGTCTTTTGCCATAACTAAATCTCCCGTATTTTATTTAAAATGCGATTTACTATGCCCAAGCGACGACTTTTTTTCTTTTGTACTTTCTTCGCAGAAGCTTTCGGCTTAATTAAATCCAAGCAATAACCCAAGACCAAGACCTTAACCTGCTGTTCCAATGAAATATAGCTTGGACATTCATCGAAAAAAATCGCCAACGTAAAATCCTTATTTTTCAATGAAGTTTGATATAAGGTTAGGTAAGTTAGAGTATCATTGTAGCCATAATGATGCATCGGCACCATTTTCACCTCGACAGGAGGAAGCTGGCTAAAACTTTCTTTAAGCTGTATCAATACTTCATCTTCCCAATGAATGCCGTTCAATACACGAGTCAATACAATCGGTGGTGCAGCTTCTTGCGAATGCTCGCCAGCACATTGAATATTTAATGTCTCATCAGCATCGAATGCCACGTCATCTGAATTGACCTCTGCACATTCCACACTAAATTTACAATCCATACATGGAAATGTTAGAAACTTCTCCAATCCGTTAACCGTCATCGAATCACTGAGTAAATTACCCAAAAGCATATTCATCTTTATTTCTTCGTTTTCAACTGTCTCGTAACGAATATTACCAGTATGTGCTTTGGATATGGCTTGTCGTAATATACCCAAATGCTTAAAAGATGGTTTCTTTTTATCAAGGTTCACTTCGTCTTGTGACATGATTAAGGTGCCCCCTCTCATAATCGGTAAAAATTACGCTTGTTCACCTTGACGCTTAAACGGGAAAAACGAAATCTACTACATCAGCTCAACTATCACGAAATCATTTGGCAATTCAAATGTTATTTTTTCAATCAATGTGAGTCACTGCGTAACTACCGTTGTTTAACAAGTGTTAGGCACTTAAAACTTCAAAAACCATTGTATTACATGCCTCTTATTTTATCCAAAATACGACTCGCTATATTTGTACGACGCATACGCTTTTTTCCTTTTCCTTTTTTTTCTTTCTTTGCAGAATGAGTCGCCACATGAGGGGTAATGAGTCCCAAACAATAACCCAAAACCAAGACTTTGATTTGTTGTTCAAGCGAAGTATAAAATGGACATTCATTGAAAAATTTAACGGTGGTAAAATGTTCGTCTTTCAAAGCCTCTTGGTATAACATTAAATATGTCAGACCATCACTATAACCATAACGGTGCAAGGGTATCATTTTCACATCAATCGGCGGTAATTTAGAAAATGTTTCTTTCAATTGTTCCAGTGTTTCAGCTTCCCAATGAATATCATTCATCACACGCGTCAAAACCACGGGCGGCGCAAGGCTTTCTAACTTTTCTTCAATACGTTCAGTAATCAATTCACAATTTGCAATTGATTTCGTCAATAACTTTTTCAATGCCTTAGCAGTTGCTTCATCATTGATCAAATCACCCACGGTAACATGGATTTGCCCTTCTTCTTCACCGTTTGTTTTATAAACAATCTCACCTGTATGTGCCTGTGATAAAGCTTTACGCAACACACCCAAATGTTTAAACGATGGTTCTGTTTGTTTCTTTTCTGATTTCTTTGGCATCATGATTTCTCTATGGCTTGGGTAATTTTTTTAGCAGCATCTCGGCTCGCCGATAACACCAATCCCATATTGGCTTGCGCTTTCCCTAACACAGTAAGAATCAAACCACCTGCATGCAACACCACCAAGGTTCCATCACTCGATTCACTCAACACCTTATCACAATGTCCATCTTCCGAACGAGAGGACAATGCATCGGCCAAGGAAATCAATGAAGCACTCATAGCTGCCATCACGTCTAATTCATCATCAATACCTGTACCTGCCAACATCAAACCATCAGGACTTGCCAATACTGCGGTATCAATCGCATCCGATTCATTCACCAGTGCTTGCAACAACACCGCACACAAAGATTTCTTATCATCTGTAATCACTTCTGATACAAAGTCCATACTTACCACCTTTTTCATCATCATTTAAAATTATTTCAGCACAGCATAAACAAAAAGTATGACATTTTAGATTAAAAATTGATGTGACTCACTTCACCAAAAAACAACAGCATCCCCGAATGCTTGCATCAGGGATCTTTTGTAAAGACCCAAAGCACTCAAGGACAACCCTAATAACATCTGAATCTTATGAAAAATTGGGCGACATCAATATGAAGCATTTCAAACACGCATGTTCAATACCAAGAAATCATAGGGTTCTTTTGCTTTTTAGATTCCCAATTAAAAGATCACGGGATGGCGACATGCACCATATCAGTTAAAAAATATCCCAAGGCAGTATAGGCAAAACACATGACATTGTCTACAAGAATACTTTTCACTTTCTGTTCAAACTGCATGCGCTAGACTCGCTGCATGGAATGGGTACAACATCTTGTCGAACAATATGGCTATTGGGCTGTATTGTTTTGGACTTTCATTGAAGGCGAATCTGCCCTTATTATCGCAGCCGCTTTTGCTGCGGCAGGCATCCTCAACACTTGGGTGGTTATTGCTGTGGCTGCATGCGGTGCATTCCTTGGACATTTGTTCTTTTTCTGGTTGGGGCGTTGGCGTGGAGAACGTATTATCAACGCCATACCTTCACTCAAACGTCATGCGCCCAAAGCCAATATGATTCTTGATAAATATGCACACTGGTCCATTTTTATATTTCAATATTTGTATGGTACACGACTTGCCGCTGCTATTCTTTTTGGCACCTCTTCGATTTCATTCAAACGTTTTTTCTTGCTGCAAATCATCAATTGCATCACTTGGGCATGTGTTATTTACTCAGCGGGGCATTTCCTCGGCTTAGCTGCGATGCAAGTGCTTCATCAGTTTGGTATTTGGGGGTTGCTGTTTGTATTGATACTACTTGCCACAATTGGGGGCTGGCTTTACTGGCGCTATGGGCACCGCCACCTTAAAGCTCAATTTAATGAGTCTGCTGATAAAAGCTCCTGAATTATATGCGCATATTTATCCTGAATGACATGACGTTTTAGTTTCAACGTCGGCGTTAAACAGTCGTTTTCCTGACTCCAAGCCTCGTCTACAAAGCTAACATGCCGCACCTGCATATAACTCGCCAAATCAGATAGTTCTTTTTTCACACGTTTTAAGAACCACGCATGCACACGTGCATGTTTTTTCCAATTCAAAGGCAAATACCCACGATGTTGCCGTTTCCATAAACGCTGTAAACAGCGTTCATCAACCACCAGTAAAGCTACAAGATGCGCCTGACCTTCTCCAACCACCATCGCCTGTTCCACACAAGGTAAATGACACAAATACTGTTCCACCAAAGCAGGTGGTACATTTTCACCATTGGATAACACCAGCAATTCTTTTTTGCGATCCACAATAAATATATAACCATCCTCATCAATACGCGCAACATCTCCTGTATGCAACCAGCCGTCATCATCCAACACACCTTGATTCCATTCGGGGTGTTGCCAGTAACCTTGCATGACCATATCACCTTTCACCAGCAACTCACCATCACCTGCCAATTCGCAGCTAACACCGGATAAAGCAGGACCCACACTCGCAGATTTTACTTTCGCGGCCACATTCACACTCAACACCGGTGATGTCTCACTCAAACCATACCCTGGCAACACCAATATATCAGCCGCCAGTAAAAAGTTGGCAATACGCGGACTTAACGCCGCTCCACCTGAAATAAACAAGCGCAAATGTCCTCCCAACTTGGCACGCAACGGTGCATGCACCAAAACATCCAAGTGTTGCCACAACCATGCTTGCATCACGGATAGATCTTTGCCTTGCTGCTGTAAATAAAACCGCTTTAAACCCAAATATTGAGCCTGTTGAAAAACAAAATGCTTCAACCATGATGTTTCCAATGTTGCTTGCACACCCGTATATATTTTTTCATACAAACGTGGTACAGAAATCACCACAGTAGGTTTTATTTCAAACATATCTCGCATCAAGGTGGTCACATCTTCTGCATAGGCAATCTCTGCTCCGCAAGCAATGGGCAAAAAATGACCAACTGTGCGTTCAAAAGCATGGGATAAAGGCAGAAAAGACAGAAATACATCATCTTGAAAGACGGGTACAGCAGTCAATCCCGACCACACATCTGCCAAAATATTTCCATGCGTTAACATCACACCTTTAGGCTTACCCGTGGTACCAGAGGTGTAAATCAATGTTGCCAAATCTTCACGTTGTGGTGCAGGAATATCCAAACATCCATCCCAAATAATATCGCTGACAACACCCATCAATGAATGCTGACCATCAAAGGGCAACATCGGCACTTCGCCTTGAATCAATTTCTCTTTTTGGCTGGGTTCAAAAAATATCAATGAGCATTGAGCATCATGAAATATATATTGAACTTTTTCGGCAGCATCCGTGAAATAAGCTGGCACTGCCACCGCACCCAAACGTAAAACCGCCATATCTGCCAACATCCAAGGCACACAGTTATGTCCCAAAATGCCGACCCGATCACCTTTAGAAACACCCGATGATTGTAACCAAGCAGCCAATCTCAACACCGAAATCTTCACTTTTTCAAGTGTCCATGATTGCCAAATACCATTTTTCTGACGACATTTCAACATCTCCCGTTTGGATAAACTATCAGGTAGATTGAAGAGTAAATCCGATAAGCAGGCTGCATCTTTGGCACGCTTCAAACCGAAACATGGCGAGTGTGAAAGCATGACTGACCTCCTAACCCAAATGATTCATTCATACTGTCGCGCCCTTGCTTTCTCCCCAGACTTAAAGTAGCCATTGAGAAGCATGAAGCTTACCGACACAAGCACACATGGGGTGATCTTCGGAGTAACAGATGCTGAATTCGTATCATAAGCGCAATCGGAATAAAATAACATATTTCGCTTCAATAATATAGATTATATTTTGAGCACTTGAAAGAAATATTGAGGAGGATTGATGTCATACAAACATTTGAGTTTAGAAGAGCGTCATTATATTGCGCACTGGGTCAGTTGAGTTTGAAGGGTTGAAATTTAGTAGTTTTTATATGTATTCCTTGTGAAAATAGATTTTTCACAAGGAATACTATCCATGATACTACAAGAAATCAGATGCTCGGAATGCCATGCTTTAGAAAAAACAATTCACTCACGTATGATGTTAAGAGTGGAGAACGACGTCTTATGCATGCCTGTAAAGCATGCTCAAACCTTTTTTCTGAGACGGAAAACACGGCGTTGGCAGGTCTTAGAACTGACATGGATACCATTACAAAAGTGATGAGCTCTCTCAATGATAGAATGAGTATCAATGCTACTTGCCGAATATTTCAAATAAGTCGAAATACAGTTAGAAGCTGGTTATACTTCAACCTTTCATAATCTGAATTTTTTCAAAGCTTTGAAAGTTCATGGTTAGGAAGGAATCAAGCTCTTGCTTATAGTCAGTTCCAGCTTTACTTAAGCATTCACTAATTGCGGTTTTAAACTCGGGAACTTTTCATAGTACTTAGCATATAGGCATTTACGCTTGGTGAATTTCCAAAGTCTCTCAATGATACGAATTCAGGCATACTTTATCATAGCTAAAGCTGACCAGCTAAAAGCTGGTGGTTTAAACCTTATGATGGAAAATTAAAAAATTTGCTTTGTTGGTGAATTAATAAATATTAGAGCGAATCAAAAAATAATAAATCCATATTATCTATTGCAGTTATTTAATACGCGTAATTATTATTTACTGATTAACAGAGAAAAAAGAGGGCAAACTTCACATTTATACCCAAGTGATATGAAAGGTTTATTAATACCAGTCCCTACAGATATTAAAATACAAAATGAAAATGCTAAGAAATATGTGAAGAATTACAAAGAATATGAAAGGCTTGCTAGTGAAGCCGATAACATTTTAGAAAAAACATACGAAGTCTTTGAAAGTAATTTCTTGTAAAAAACAGCTAACAAATAGCTCCAGCGGAGAGTTTAAATATGAATTATTTTTTAACATTATTGTGCGTGTTGATGTCGATGAATATGGAAGCTTGGGCTAACTCAATGGCTTACGTGATTCAAAATCAAGCAAGCATTCAGAACTCAGGAAAAAAGAGTGTGCTGGTTTTTGATCCTAAACGACTGGATTTGAGAGAGGTGATGGAAGGGGATAAAATATCTGTAAAGGTGTTGATTCGCAATACAGGTAAGCAAACGCATCAAGTAGTTCGCTTGGAAAGTTCTTGTGGTTGTACTTCTGTAGAACCCGATACACGGGTGCTAGCTGCGGGGGGATTTACGGTTTTGCATATTGATATTGATAGTTTTGGTAAGCGTGGAGATGTCAAAAAATCCATTGTTTTGACAGATGAGCAGGGTAATCAAAGTACGGCTTGGTTACATTTACATGTAAAAAAAAATCCACATGCCATGAATGGTAAACGCAGTCTTTTTGATGGCTCATGTGGTCGATGTCATTTTGATCCAGCAAAAGGGAAAGAAACGGGGCGTGCTATTTATGCTGCGGTGTGTGTGATGTGTCATGGACAGAATGCAAAGGGTGGCTATGCGCCAAGCTTACATCATCATGATTTAAGTGTATTACAACATTTGATTACCCATGGAACAGGGACGCATCATATGCCTGCATTTTCTCAAAAACAGGGCGGCCCTTTAAATACAATGCAAATAAACGCACTATCACGATGGATTATATCACTGGACGACTAGCATGTTGGCGGCTATACATTCGCCATTATGAAAAATATACTCATTGCTCCTTCAATCCTGTCGGCAGATTTTGCCAACCTAGAAAAAGAAATTCGTGCCATTGATGTTGGTGGCTGTGATTGGGTTCACATCGACGTGATGGATGGTGCTTTTGTTCCACCGATTACCATTGGCGATAATATCGTCAAAGCGATTCGTCCACATACTGAAAAGGTATTGGATGTTCACTTAATGGTGGAAAATCCTGATCGTCAGGTTGAAGCCTTTGCCAAAGCAGGCGCGGATATTATTACCATCCATCAAGAAGCTTGTGTACACCTTGAACGGACACTGCAATTGATTCGCTCGGTGGGTTGTAAAGCGGGTGTCTCTTTGAATCCAGGTACGCCATTAGCAACCATTAAAAATGTATTACACTGCGTTGACTTGGTTTTGTTGATGAGTGTGAACCCCGGTTATGGTGGACAGTCGTATATTCACGCTGTGACAGATAAAATCGCAGAAGCGCGTAAAATGCTTGATGACGTGGGTTCAAATGCAGATTTGCAAGTCGATGGTGGTGTGAATACAGCAACAGTTGCAGAAGTCTGTGGCGCAGGTGCGAATGTTATTGTGGCAGGTTCAGCAGTGTATAATAAACCTGATTATGCGGCTGCAATGCAGGAATTGAGAGATTTAGCATAATATTTCTGTGAAAAAAGTTTTGTAAATATTGGGTGCTTACGTAGGTAAGCGCCCATTTTTACGAATGTTTGAAAAAAACTTGAGGGGAGGATAGCTATGACAGAAAAGGCGAATGAGTCACGCCGTAATTTTTTGTACCTTGCTGCCGGTGGTTTGGGTGGTGTGGCTGCGGCTGCAACCATCGTACCATTTATCGGTAGTATGTTGCCTGCTGCAGATACATTAGCAGCATCAAAAACTGAGTATGATGTAACAACGGTTGCGGCTGGGCAGTTGGTGGTTATTTTATGGCAAGGAAAACCAGTATTTATTACCAATCGTACACCTGAGTTATTGAAAGAAGTCGATGGTCATGATGATATGTTGAAAGATAAGGATTCTAAGGCGATTCCAGAGGTTTCACAGCCTTGGATGAATGATCCCGATCGCGTTAAATATCGTTCGATTAAACCAGAATATTTGGTGGTATCGGCTATTTGCACACATTTGGGTTGTATTCCAGGTTATAAGCCAACAGCGGGACGTAAAGACTGGGGAGATTCAGTGCCTGCCGATTGGCCTGGTGGGTGGCATTGCCCTTGTCATGGTTCAAAATATGATATTTCAGGACGTGTGATTAATGGATCACCTGCACCATTTAATTTGCATGCATTGCCTTATAAATACACATCTGACACTACTGTCTTGATAGGGTAAGGGGAATATTTATGTTAAATTCAATGATGAAAACAAAAATATTTGCTTGGGTGGATCGTCGTACGGATGCAGGTGCGATTATTAAGTCGCAATTGACTGAATATCCAGCACCTAAAAACTTGAACTATATGTGGAATTTTGGTTCGCTGGCATTGTTGGTCTTGGTGTTGCAGATTCTAACAGGTGTCTTTTTAGCTATGTATTACAAGCCATCTGCAGCAGTCAGCTATGGTCAGTATACGGTCGCTTTTGATTCAGTTGAACGCATTATGCGTGATGTGAATTTTGGTTGGTTGATTCGTTATATGCATGCGGTGGGTGCTTCGGCATTTTTTGTTGTGGTTTATATGCATATTGGTCGCGGGCTTTATTATGGTTCATACAAAGAACCGCGTGAGTTGTTGTGGATTATTGGCGTGGTTATTTTGTTGATTATGCAAGGTGCAGCATTCTTTGGTTATTTGTTGCCTTGGGGTCAAATGTCTTTCTGGGGCGCAACCGTGATTACCAACTTGTTTGGTGCTTTGCCAGTCATTGGTGAGTATTTACAACAATTGTTGCGTGGTGGTTTTGCTGTTGGAGATCCAACCTTGAACCGTTTCTTCTCATTGCATTACCTGTTCCCATTGTTGCTTGCAGCGATTGTGGGTGGTCATATTCATGCGTTGCATGTGGTTCATTCCAACAACCCTGAAGGCATTGATTTAACCAAAGAAGAAGAAAAAATCATGTTCCATCCCTATTACACCGTGAAAGATGCGTTTGGTGTGGGTGTGTTCTTGTTGTTCTATTGCTACTTTGTGTTCTTTAATCCGCATGCTTGGGGTTACTTTATTGAAGTGGATAACTATGTACCTGCAAATGCCTTATCAACACCGCCACATATTGCACCAGTATGGTATTTGACACCTTGGTATACCATTTTACGCTCATTTCCAGATAAACTGGTCGGTGTGCTTGCGATGGGTGGTTCATTGGCAATTTTGTTTGCCTTGCCTTTCTTGGATCGTTCTAAGGTTCGTTCTGCGCGTTACCGCCCAGTGTTCAAACAAATGGTCATCTTGTTCTTTATTGATGTCATCGTGTTGGGTTACTGTGGACATGAGCCTCCAACACCCGTTTTGAAGTTAGTGGGTCAGGTTGCAACGGCGTATTACTTTGCTTTCTTCTTCTTACTTCTGATTGTGCCGAAGTTTGAAAAAACAAAACCAGAACCAGAGGGGATTTAATATGAAGTTGAAACAATTATTAGTCGCTGTTGGTGCTTTGTCTGTTCTTTCTTTTGCTCAAAGTGCAAGTGCCAATGAGGGCGGTATTGAACTTAAGCATGCTGAAATATCTGTGACAGATCAAGCGCAAATTCGTCGTGGTTTAACTGTTTTCACTGATGTATGCATGGGATGTCATTCAGCTACTTATGTGACTTATAAGGGCTTGATCGACTATCCTGAAATTGGCTTGACGCGTGAAGCTGTGGATGAATTGCGTGGTGATTATGCCCTTACTGAAGGTATGCGCACCGATTTATCTGCTGAAGATGCGAAAGGATCGTATGGTAAAGTTCCACCTGATTTATCAGTCATAGCGTATGCTCGTAAGGGTGGGGCAGACTATATTTATTCTGTGTTGACAGGTTTTGAACATGATCCAAAAGGCATTATTCCTGATGGTAATTTCAACGAGTACTTCCCAGGTCATCGTATTGCGATGCCAGATCCGATGGGATGGCTTGATCATGATAAGGAAGATACAGCTCAAATTGAGAAAGACTCTCAAGATGTAGCTGCTTTCTTGGCATTTATTGCTGATCCTCATCAAAATCAACGCCGTGCGATTGGTTGCTGGGTATTGGGCTTCTTGTTGCTGTTGACTTTGGTTCTGTGGCGCTTGAAAGTTGAAGTATGGAAAGATGTAAAACATTAAATTTTAATGTTTTAGTATGCAAAAAAGCCTGTCCAACATTGTTGGGCAGGCTTTTTTCGTATGGCTGTAAGAAATACAATCTAAGCAAGACTGATACACTCAAACAATTTAAAGAAATCATGGGGATAAAATCATGGATGAAAAACAATCAGACGATATTCGTCAACATGTTCGCGAAAGTTATGCAGAGGTTGCCGAAGCCAGCAACAGTGGCGAATGCTGCGGTGTAGAATCCAGTTGCTGTGGTGTATCTGATGATATAGCCATCAACACCTTAATATCAACACGCATGGGTTACTCTGAGGAAGATTTAAAAAAAGTACCTGAAGGTGCTGATATGGGCTTGGGTTGCGGTAATCCGCGTGCGATTGCAAGCTTGCAAGAAGGTGAAGTGGTGGTGGACTTGGGCAGTGGCGGTGGGTTTGATGCCTTTCTTGCTGCACAAGAAGTCGGTGAAACTGGGCATGTGATTGGTGTTGATATGACACCCACCATGATTTCAAAAGCACGTAAAAATGCTGAAAAAGGAAAATTCTCACACGTTGAATTTCGTTTGGGGGAAATAGAACATCTGCCCATCGCCAATGATACGGTGGATGTGATTATGTCCAATTGTGTCATTAACTTATCACCCAATAAACCGCAAGTGTTTCGTGATGCCTTTCGTATTTTAAAAGTGGGTGGGCGTTTGGCGATTTCGGATGTGGTGGCAACGTGCGAGATGCCTGATGATATGAAAAATGATCCTACCTTGTATGCGGGGTGTATGGCGGGTGCATCCTTGGTGGATGATTTGATAGCGATGATTCAAGCGGCTGGATTTGAAAATGTTGTGGTTGAACCTAAAGATGAGACACGGGCATTTATTCGTGATTGGGCACCAGGGCGTGGTGTGGAAGATTATGTGGTTTCAGCACGGATTGAAGCTGTAAAACCCAAGGTTTGCTGTCAAAACTGTTAACTTTTGAATTCGACCTCCGCACCAGCGTTCAAAAATAAGCATGGTGTAGAGGTCTATTCTATGCTTTTCTAGCCGTTTAAGTATGGAACTTCCCTTTCTTCATCATTTGAATCGTCACCCCCCGAGTGCTTGCGTTGGGGGTCTATGGATAGATACCCGATAAAATATTTCGGGCATGACGGGTACATTGATACTTAAACTACTATATCTGTGCCTTTGTGTCTCTGTGGTAAAAACTAAAAGCACTTATCACTTGAATTCAGATTAGATGACTTTCGAAAATTTCGTTTCACCTTGTTTAGCGCGCAAGTGTTCATCAAATGCCATCGCAATATTGCGAATCAATAAACGTCCAGCCGTCAGCACTTGCATGCCATCATCATTCAACACCAACAACTGATCGTCTTGCATGGTTTTCAAGTCATTCAGCGCATCTGCGAAATGGGCTTTGAAGTCAATATTATATTCAGATTCAAAAGTCTTATAATCCAATGTAAAATCACACATCAAACGCATAATCACATGGCGGCGTAAATGATCTTCTTGGGTGAGTTGATAACCACGAAACACCGAAAAATGATTGCCTTGAATATCAGCTTCATAATCATCCATATCTTTGGCATTTTGGAAGAAGTTACCGCCCACATAACCAATAGATGTTAAGCCCAAACCAATCAAATCACAATCGGCATGGGTCGAATAGCCTTGGAAATTACGGTACAAGTTGCCTTCTTTTTGAGCAATCGCCATTTCATCATCAGGCTTGGCAAAATGATCCATACCTACAAAGACATAACCTGCATCAAGTAGTTTATGGATACTATGTTCTAAAATATCGAGTTTAACTTGAGGTTCAGGAATCGCGGCTTCATCAATACGGCGTTGTGGCATAAACATTTTTGGCAAATGCGCATAGTTAAATAAAGCGATGCGATCAGGTGAAAATTCAATAATGGTGTCTAAGGTTTGGTTGAATGTTTCCACTGTTTGATGGGGTAAACCATACATCAAGTCAATATTCATGGAGGTAAAGCCATTGTTGCGGGCATCATTAAGCACACGCAAGGTCTCTTCCTTGCTTTGGATGCGATTGACGGCTTTTTGTACAATAGGGTCAAAATCCTGAACGCCCATGCTCATGCGATTAAAACCACATTCGCGCAACACTTTGACGGTACTTTCTGTGCATTCACGGGGATCCATTTCAATACCATACTCACCTTGTGCATCAGGCACAAAGTTAAAGCGTTTGTGTAGATGGTTGGTGAGCTGACGCATTTGTTCATCATTCAAAAAGGTCGGTGTACCACCACCCAAGTGCAACTGGGTGACAGGGCGTTTTGTTTCACCCATAGCATCCGCCACCATATCAATCTCTTTGATAAGCAACTCAAGGTATGGCTGAGCGCGTTCATATTTTTTGGTCACAATTTTGTTGCAACCACAGTAATAACAGACGGTATTACAAAATGGGATGTGAATATATAACGATAGCGGACTATCAGATTGTGCAACATCGTTTAATGTTTTTGCATAAACATCACCATTAATGGCATTGTGAAACATAGGAGCAGTGGGGTAAGATGTATAACGAGGTCCAGCCTTATCATACTTTTGAATCATTTTGATATTGAAAAGATTAGGAGTGGTCATAACCACGCATTGTTTATGGACATACTAAAAAAGCAACTCGCATCTGTATAAAGTCACCTGCCACTTTTATCCCAGTGGCTTGCTGATAATCTTCGCCCATGAAATATTTTTCAGTTCCTGACTATCATATGCATACCCCCCGTTGCAATCATGCAGTAGGTGATGTGCGTACTTATGCACAAGCGGCTATCAAGCATGGTTTAACTGAAATAGGTATCTCAGATCATTCACCGATGCCTAATGGCTTTGATGCTGCTTGGCGTATGGGTTTGGCTGAATTGCCTGGTTATTTACAAGAAGTTGAAATGGTTTGTGATGAAATGCAAGCGGATTTAACAGTGCGTATCGGTTTAGAAGCAGACTTTCATCCAGGTACAGAGGTGGCCGTACAATCCATGATCGATGCTTATACTTGGGATTATGTGATTGGCTCGGTTCATTTTATTGGTGATTGGGGCTTTGATAACCCTGATGAGATACACCGTTGGGATACTATGGATGTCGAAGATGCCTATGTAGCATACTTTGATTTGCTCGCTCGTTCGGCGGCAACGGGTATGTTTGACATCATTGGGCACCCTGATTTGATTAAAAAATTTGGTCAACGTGCGCCAATAAGCAGTCACCGTGTTGACCAAGCTGAATCCAATATGCTGGATGCTGTGAAAGAGGCGGGTATGGTTTTAGAAATCAGTTCGGCTGGTTTACGAAAACCTATCAAAGAAATCTATCCACACGAACGTATCATTGAAAAGGCTGCAAAGCGTCAGATTCCTTTTGCCTTTGGTTCTGATGCCCATGCACCTGAAGAAGTGGGGCATGGTATGGAAGCTTGTTTGGATATGTTAAGTCGTTATGGGGTGCAAGAGATGGCTAGTTTTGAAAAAAGACAATGTATCATGAAGCCCATTCGAGCATTGGCATGACAAAGGCGATGAAAGGTAGTGTGTTAATCACTGGGGCATCGGGTGGTTTTGGCCTGTATTTTGCCAAGGAGCTTGAGAAGCAAGGTTATCGTTTAATTTTACATGGACGTGATGCCGCGCGTTTGAAATTGGTGCAGGATGTATTGATTCATCCTGAAAAACATCGCGTGTTGATGTATGAATTATCGGCACGTAAAGGCAACGACCAATTGCTGGAATGTTTGGCAAAGGAGCGCATCGTTGGGTTGGTGAACAATGCTGGTTTTGGTGTTTGGGGTGGTTTTGAAATGTGTGAAAGTGTGGCGCAATTGGATGTATTGCGCGTGGATCTTGTCGCTCCCATCACCTTAGCCCATGCTTTATTACCCAAGCTGAAAAAAAATAACGGCTTTATCATCAATGTTTCATCATTGGCGGGTGAGATGCCCATGCCTTATATGAGTACCTATGGATCAGCCAAAGCAGGTCTGACATTTTGGAGTGAAGCTCTACGCTTAGAACTTCATGGGAAGGTGAAGGTGGTAACTTTAGCTCCAGGTCCTTCACCCACGGGCTTTCGTGATATTTCAGGTGCCCCCAAAGGAAAAGGTGGATGGTTTAGCACCCCCCCTGAAAAAGTCATCGAAGCATCTCTACAAACATTATCTCAAGGCGGCGGCTATTGTGTCCCTGGATGGCGGCATCAATGCCTTTGGGGCTTGCAAAAAATCATACCACGTTGTGTGGCATTACCTCTTTTAAAATATTATTTAAAACCATGAATCAGACATTGCCTATATATCAAGTGCGTATATCCAAGCGTGCCAAATATGCGCGTTTGGTGATACATCGGAATGGCGTGTTAGAAGTCGTGTTGCCTCTGGGGATGAACCATGATGGTGCAGAACATTTGGTGCGCAGTAAGAAAGATTGGATTACGAAGCATCAGCAAGATATAAAAAATCAACAAGCAGGAAGCCAAGCTGTTGATGCGCTACCAAGTCGCATTCATTTTCCGTCATTAAATCAAACGATTACAGTCAAGTATATCCGTCATGAGAAAGATTCTTGTCAAGAAAATGAAGGGGAATTAACAGTTTATTCAAGCAATGATGCCTTGATTCCCCAAATATTACAGCATTGGCTCAAGCATCGGGCAGAAATGTGTTTGTCTTCGATGTTGTTTGCGATAGCGCAAGAAATGGATGATATTTATCAATCTGTTTCGATTCGTTTGCAAAAAACACGCTGGGGAAGTTGCTCCAATCAACGGCGGATTAACCTGAATGCCAAATTATTATTGTTACCTGAAGATTTAATGCGTTATGTGATGATTCATGAATTAGCACACCTTCAACACATGAATCATTCCAAAGAATTCTGGCAACGAGTCGCCCGATTTGAACCTAATTATGCAGAAAAACGCCAAAAATTACGTACGTGGGAAAAAATAGACCTGACTGGTTGTGCCTTGCTAACTATACTTCAACCTACCTTAAGATGAGTTATACTAAGCATATAATGTACACCTAATAATTTATAGGAGTTATAATGATGTTGACCTTAGAATTCAGTGATGAAATACCTGAATTCAAGTGATAAGTGCAATCTCAAATATATATTTCATCTTAACCCCAGTGTTTTCTTCAAATACTTCATAGGGGGTCTTAAAGCCTAAACACTTCCGAGGTCTATCATTGAG
>NVWS02000044.1 GCA_002746295.2 Zetaproteobacteria bacterium | reverse complement strand
TCAAAATTCAAAAGATCCTCTTTTTGAACTTAATTTTCCATCATAAGGTTTAAACTACCAGCTTTTAGCTGGTCAGCTTTAGCTATGATAAAGTATGTGTAATTCTGGAGGTATTATGGATTACAGGTGCGGTAGTCATACAGTTTATCAGATTGAATATCATTTTGTATGGGTAACGAAGTATCGTTATAAAGTGTTGAAAGGAGAGTTGGCGGAACGAGTACGAGAGCTGGTTATAGTAGTTTAAGTACTAAAGTGGCATTATATTTCCCCTAAAGATCATGTGCATTGCTTTAAAAATCCTTAGGGATACTGAATGTTAAACGCCTATTCTTTGCTTGAATTACTATAGACAAACGTGCGATTCGTTTGAGATGCGAATAGTTCGCGGGGTAGTTAGTAGCGATCATGTGCATATACTTGTGAGTTGTCCGCCGAATATGGCACCAAGTGAAATTATGAGGCGGATTAAGGGGCGGACATCGAGCAAGTTATTTGAAGAGTTTCCGCATGTGAAGAAGCGATATTGGGGTAGGAATTTTTGGGCTCGAGGATATTTTTGTGCGACAGTAGGTTAAATGACGGAAGATATGATTAAGCAGTATTTGGATCATCACTTTGAGCCAAACCCGAACGATGAATTCAAAATGGAGCCTGAATAAGACGCGTCGTTTAGTCGACGCGTATCAGGTCTTTCAGACCGTAATATAAACCCACCAGCTTTAGCTGGTGGTTGTTTAGTTTAATTTTAATGCGATTGCCCTACGGGGGGGGGGATGATGTATTTCAGTCAAACGCGTAACATCAGAGACTTATAGCAGGTGAACTTGAATCATGCCACGTACAGGATCTGTTGTATCAAGCATGACATCCAATTGATCTCCCAAACTCAAAGTTTGAGACCCATGGGTTGATACCAAACGATGGTGAACATCATCATGGGTATAAGCACCGCCCAAATCATCAACAGACATCGAAGCTTCGGCCAGCGAATGTTCCAATTCAAAGAAAACGCGGCGTTTACTTAAACCTGAAATGGTTGCTTGCATGGTTTTACCCACATCTTTGGCATGGTATAAAGCTGCTAACATGGCTTGCGTATCCCATTCACCACGTTGCTGTATGCGTTCTTGTGCTGAGACATGCAAACCAATACTTTCCAAGCCTTTTGTGGCTTGTGTTTTATCTGGATTTTCACCACGTAACAAAGCTTTAAGGCGGCGATGCACGGTTAAATCAGCATAACGCCGAATCGGGCTGGTAAAATGTCCATAACACTTGTACGCCAAACCAAAATGACCCAGGTTATCCGTGGTATATTTGGCTTGTTGCATGGAGCGTAAAATTAAGCGGTGTAATACATGGGAATAAGGCTTGCCTTCGGATTTTTCTAACACCTGTTGGACATCCGCAGGACGTACATCATATTTTTTATGTTGCTTGATATGTAAACCTTTTGGGGCAAGAAAAGTATTCAGTGTTTCAATGGCATCACGTTCTGGGGCTGGATGCACCCGATAAAGTAGTGAGCATTCTTTGCTTTCCATATATTCTGCAACCGCAGTATTGGCAGCCAACATCAATTCTTCAATCAATTTATGTGCCACATTGCGGGGGCTTGAAGCCATATCTGTGACCTGATTATTTTCAAGTACAGCACGAGTTTCAGGTAAATCCAAGTCTAAAGCACCACGCATTTCACGGCATCGTTCCAAGATACAAAATAAACGTGCCGCATCTTCCAACATAGGGCGAATCTTAATCCCTGGTACAGATTTTTTATTGCCTTCCTCTAACCACTGGGCAACCTGTGTATACGTCAGTCGTGCATGGGAATAAATAACCGCTTCATACATGCGAGAAGAGCGGCGCTTACCATTGGCATCAAAACGGATTCTTGCCACCATTGCCAAGCGCTTCACCCGAGGGTTTAAGGAACACAAACCATTGGATAATTTCTCTGGCAGCATGGGAATCACACGATCAGGAAAATAAAACGAATTACCTCGCTCTTGCGCCTCTGTATCCAAGGCTGATGAAGCTTGGACATAATGCGCAACATCAGCAATGGCAATCCAAGCCTCAAAACCATCGCCACGCGGTAATACGCAAATCGCATCATCAAAATCACGCGCATCTTCACCATCAATGGTAACAAAAGGTAAGTGCGTTAAATCCATGCGTCCTTGACAGTCTTTTTCTTGAACTTCATCCACAATGCATTCCGCTTCTTGTAAAACATTGGCTGGAAATGATTCACATAAGCTTTGTTCGGCAATCACCAAGTCAATCAAACGTCGCGGTGTTAAATCACTTCCCAAGACTTCCAAAACTTTGGCTTCCAATGGTTGCGAATGACGTTTGATTTCAATACGTACCCAATCACCATGCTGGGCATCAGATGATTGCCCACGTTTAATCAAAATCGTTTGAGGCATTTTACGTGAGCGAGGTTTTACCAGACCCAAACCATCTTGCAGGCTGAATTGACCGACCAACACACTGGCTGCTTCTTTAACTGTACGAATATATTCACCCGATTCGCGCCCGCGCTTAAATACAACACGCACTTCCACTTCATCACCATGCATCAAATTCCGCATTTCTTCATGCGGCAAGAAGACACCTTTTTCACGTCCCACAACATCCACAAAACCAAATCCATCTGGATGCGCTGAAACCACTCCCACCACTTGTTCGACAGCGTACATAGGGCGGCGAACATCGTGCTTTTGTGATGTATTGCCACTGTACTGACGCTTTGAAGAATCTTCATCACGAGCATAAGCCTTGCGCCGCCCTGCTTTACTTTTGGAAGTATGATTATTACTTGTTTTTCGTTTTGTGGCTTTATCCCAAGGGCTTTCAGCCTTATCATGGTTTTGCTGGCGAGATGAATCGCCTGATTTTTGAGTCTTTCTAAAAGGTGACTGACCTTGTTTGTTTCTTGACACTCATGTACTCCGTTTTATGATGCACTGCCCTATTTATCAAGCTTGCTCTTAGTTTTGATAAGCTTTTGCCGAGGTGGCGGAATTGGTAGACGCGCTGGCTTCAGATGCCAGTATCCTTTTGGATGTGCTGGTTCGACTCCAGTCTTCGGTACCAACCATGAAAGAGCCAGTACAGTCCATATGGGTCTATACTGGCTCTTTAATTAGATATGTAAAGATTCCCCTTGCTTTTTAGTTGAAATCCTAGTGTTCTAACACAAGCATTCGGAGGTGACGATTCCGATGATGGACGAAAGGCTAGTTCCATACTTGGTAGTGGGTTAAATCTGAATTTAAGGATAAATATCCACCCCGAATTCAACTTTGTTAATGAGTAATCCTATTACAATATCGTGCATTTTTTCACACTTTGAAAAACATATTGTTTTTCGAGTCAAG
>NVWS02000043.1 GCA_002746295.2 Zetaproteobacteria bacterium | reverse complement strand
AGCCTTGGCTAAGGCGGCAATCATCAAGCCATTCCAATCGGTGAGGATTTTATCATCCAAAAACGGCCGAATCCGTGTGCTTCGAGCATCCAACAGGCGTTGGCGAATGCCCTCAAGCTGTGCTGATAAGGTATTATTTGTCCAAGCCTTTAAATGTGGAATATTTTCACCTGTGCGTTGCCCCGTAGCCTCATCATGGAAGTTGCCTGCATCACGCATTTGAAATGCTTCTTTGGCAATGCCAGCATCCACTTTACCCAACACACGTTCAAGCTCTACGGTACTCCAAACGTAAAACTTACCTTCCACACCTTCCGAATCCGCATCTTCGGCTGAATAAAAGCCGCCCGTGCTGTCCGTCATATCCCGTAACACATAATCTGCGATTTCTCGAACCACCTTGGCATGGCGTTCATGCCCTGTCGCTTGGTAGGCTTCGGTATAAGCCAACATCAACATGGCTTGGTCATAAAGCATCTTTTCAAAATGTGGCAACAACCAAGCGGCATCGGTGGCATAACGATGAAAACCAAAGCCGATTTGATCAAAAATACCACCAGCACGCATGGCATCCAATGTGGCTTCCACACGGTTGAGACTCACCGTATCGCCAGTGCGTGTTGCCTCACGCAATAAAAACAATAATTTATGTGGGCTGGGGAATTTAGGTGCGCCACCAAAGCCTGCATATTGCTCATCAAAACTTTGATTCATCGAAGTTACGGCTTCTTTGATCCAAGCTTTTCCTTTCAATTCACCCTGAATGGCATCCGTTTGCCCTTGTTTTTTCAATGCTGCACTGATTTCAGTCGCCGATTTTTCTAATTTATCACGGTTATGAACCCATAAATCATGCACTTTGGGTACAAGAATCATCATACCAATACGCCCACCACGGCTTTCTTTGGGAATATAAGTCGCAGCATAAAACGGTTTCTTATCGGGTGTCATCAATATATTGAGTGGCCAGCCGCCCGAACCCGTCATCATTTGTGCCACTTGCATATACACTTGGTCAATATCGGGGCGTTCTTCACGATCCACCTTGATAGAAACAAAGGTTTCATTCATCACAGCAGCCACGGCTTCATCTTCAAAGGATTCATGCTCCATCACATGACACCAATGACAGGTTGCATAGCCAATGGATAAAAAAATCGGTTTATTTTCACGTTTTGCCTTGGTAAAGGCTTCCTCACCCCATGGATACCAGTTGACAGGATTGTGGGCATGTTGTTGTAAATAAGGGCTGGCCTCATGAATCAGCGCATTCGTGTATTTGTGTGTTGTCATGTCTTCTCCTGAAATAGCGGTATTGATATGAAATATTCCCAACCATACACAACTCAATATCATCCAAGCTTTTAGCATGCTATGACTCCCTACAGACTCTTACAGACAAGACGGTCGCGCCCTTGCTGCTTGGCATCAAAACAAGCCCGCTCCACCTTACGCACCATATCTCGGGTTTGATGTTTTAACATCGGACATGTTGTTACCAAGCCAACCGAAACCGTCACACAATCCGAAACAGGTGATTTTTGATGAGGAATTTGCAAACCATGCACTGCGTTGCGAACACGTTCAGCCACTTGAATCGCGCCCTTGGCAGGTGTCATCGGTAAAAGGATCACAAATGCCGCACCTGCATAACGACCACAAAAATCTGTAGAGCGTTGCAGTAAGTCGGGTATCATACACCCGACCTTACGCAAACATTGATCGCCCTCTTGGTAACCATAAGTATCGTTGTAGACTTTAAAATAATCAATATCAATCAGCAGCAAGGACAAGGCATCGGTTTCACGCAATGCCCGCCGCCATTCACGTTCATACGTTGCCATAAAATGATGCCGACTGGGCAATGCCGTCAATCCATCCAAAGATGTTGCATGCTGTAATTGGCTCTCACATTGTTGTAAATGTCGCTCATTTTCCCTCAGAACTTGGGATAAATGCTCGTTTGTTTGTTGTAAAGACACATAACGGTGAGCATATTGAATTTTCGCAAGACATTCCTGATAACTCATGGCTTGGGATATACAATCCCATGCCCCTGCGCCAAAGGCATAACGTCGCAACCATGTATGCTTGCGCATATCCACCATCACCACAGGTATGTTCTTTAAAAAAGAGTGTTTTTGATAGCTGCGCAACATATCCAAGCCATGTGCGCCTTGCATGTGCATATCTTGAAAAATAATGCTGGGGTTACATGCCAGTGCCAGAGTCACAGCATGTTTGGCATCCGTACACAGATGACATTGAACCGTGGACAAAGATAGCAACTTTTCTTTCAATACCATCATCTCCAAACACAGCAATGGTGATGTAGCATCAGGCATCACCATCAACACATGCATGGTGCTATGCACATCATGGAGCAATGGTTCAATCATCGCTAAATCTTATAGATAGTGAAGTTCTCTCGGCATTAAAATACCGAGCATCAAACTGATGCAAGAGATTCCTGCTTCACGGAAGCGGCTTGTATCTTTTTGATAGAAAATACAGAGGTCGTCTTCTTCACAGGCGTGAATTCGGGTGCTTCCAACCCTATGTGTTCAATATTCTTTGCAGCGTTAATATCCCTGTCATGGGTTGCTTTACATTGCGGGCATGTCCATTCTCTATCAGAGAGTTTTAATGCGTCATGCTTGTAATCACATCCAATCGTAGAGCAAAGCTTGCTGCTTGGTTCCCATTGTCCAATTTGAACAATCATTGAACCATGCCAGTGCGCTTTATATTTTAGCTGCCTGACAAACTCACTCCAGCCACAATCGGATATGGTTTTTGAGAGATGTCGGTTTTTCATCATGCCCTTCACGTTAAGCGTTTCAAGATAAATCACTTGGTTTTCGTTCACTATCCGTTTGCTTTCTTTGTGCAGGAAATTCTTACGTTGATTCGCAACCTTCTCATGCAGCTTCGCTACACAGATTCGTTGATTCTTTCGGTTTAGCGAGCCTTTTTGCTTGCGTGACAATCTTCGCTGCGATCTT
>NVWS02000042.1 GCA_002746295.2 Zetaproteobacteria bacterium | reverse complement strand
CAGGCCATGGATGTTAAAGATGAAGTAGCCTTTTTTCAGGCGGTAAAAGCCCGTTTGGTCAAGTTTGATGCAACTGGCTCAGGGCGCAGTGATGAAGAGATAGAAACCACTATTCGCCAAGTGATTGATCAAGCCTTGGTCTCTGAACAAGTCATTGATGTGTTTGATGCCGCAGGCATCAAAAAACCTGATATTTCCATTCTCTCAGAAGAATTCTTGTTGGAACTTAAAGGCATGGAGCATAAGAATATTGCTTTGGAGGTGCTAAAGAAGTTGCTCACGGATGAATTGAAATCTCGATCAAGAAAAAACTTGGTCAAAAGTAAATCGCTAATGGAAATGCTGGGAAATGCGATAAAAAAATATCACAACAAGGTGCTAACCGCCGCTGAAGTCATGGATGAGCTCATTCAATTGAGTCAAGATATTGTAAACATGGACAATGAAGCAAATGAGCTGGGTTTAACCGATTTTGAATACGCCTTTTATACCGCCGTTGCGGATAATAAAAGTGCTAAAGAGCTAATGCAGCACGATAAATTAAGAGAATTAGCGATTGTGCTTACGGAACGAGTCAAACAAAACGCTTCAATCGACTGGACAATCAAAGAGAGTGTGCGAGCCAAATTAAAAGTAATGATCAAACGAACGCTCAGACAATATGGCTATCCACCTGATATGCAAAAAATGGCGACGGAAACGATATTAAAACAGGCTGAACTTATTGCAAATGAGATCACAGTCGAAGGCTAGGAGCGATAACAAATGCTTCGCGCTGCACTTTTATTTTGCCAGTGATACGAGACCTTATAAACTGCCTCAATCAAGTCCATAATATGTAGTATTCGCAGGTATATCATATCTCACCACAGCATTGGCGGCAATGATGGCTGCTTTGCCGATATGTACGCCTGGAAAAATTTTAGCACCACCGCCAATCCAAACATCATCATCAATATGCACAGGCTTAGCAAAACAGATCCCCTTTCGCCGTTCTTCAGCATCTTTGGGGTGATTGACCGTATAAATATGCACATTGGGAGCAAGTAAGACATGATTACCGATATAAATGGGCGCAGCATCGAGTAAGACACAATGAAAATTTGCATAAAAATGCTCACCCACATGAATATTTACACCGTAATCACATTGAAACCCTGATTCCAACACCGCACTACCACAGGCTGCAAACAAGCGTTTGATATGTTTCATATTTCCTTGGCTGGGGTGTTGATTGAATTTGGCACAAGCCATCCGCGAACACGCTCGCAACTGGCGCAGTTCAGTATCCAGTGCCTGATAACTTTGACCTGACACCATTTTTTCGAATTCAGTCATACAACGATGTCATGCCCTTCTTGCTCGGTAAGTTTGCCTTATTCACAGGCTTAACCTCACCCTTAAAACTTAAATCCGATAAAAAAAGGCTGGCATACAGCCAGCCTTCGTTATCAGAATGATATAGCAGCGAACTAAGCTGCCGTGCGTTCCATTTGTTTGGTCATCAATTGAATCATACCCATGTCTACAAGAGAAGGGTTGCGTTGATCGTCACGCTTTAAGTAAAAGCTAGAACCATTACGATGGGTTAATGTTGTGTTTTGACGAGCTTGATGACCAAATTTGATTTCAACTGCATCAAGGTATTGTTTGATTGTATTTTGAATTGCCATGTCGGCTCCTTTGATTTGAGATAGGCGAACTATCGGCATAAAAAATGACACAGATATGATAAAACAATGAAAGTTTGTTTAGTCATACAATGGTCACAAATAATAATGAATATTAAAAGGAGAAAATATGAAGCCAATCATTAAGTGCCTATTATACACCCTATGCCTACTCTGTTCACCTCACTTATGGGCAAGTGAAATAAAAGACAATGATTTAAATTATGCCGAGAGTGAAGTTTGGCAAGATAGCAACTTTTGGGAAGGTGCTTTGGGAGGTTTACTGTTTCACGAACTGGGACATGTGGTGCTTGGTATGAGCTATGGTGGCAATCCACATCTTAGCCATGGAAGTATCATTTATCCCAACAGTCATTTCTCGCCCAAAGCCTCGATGCGTGTTTCTTCAGCTGGTTTCCAAGCTCAATGGTTGCTCACTGAACTATCTTTCGTAGCATTAAAAAACAATGATGGAGGGTTGTACCGCCGTTACTATCAAGGTGCTATTGCCATGCACTTGGCTATTTCAACCGCTTACTTGTTGCGCTTAAAAGATATACCTACCAGTGATATTTATGCAGCCTCCAATACCTCACATATTTCTCGTGATACCTTGGCTTGGGCAATATTTTTACCAGCCGCTTTGGATGCTTATCGCTTGATGGGTGATGGTGCTCCTGATTGGGTCGCTCATGTTTCTTTGGGAATCAAGGCGGCAGAAGTGGGTTATATTTGGCAGTTTTAATTTTTTTGAATGTTAGGGGTTGAATCTTACCCATTGGGTCTGCATATATGCTTTCACCATATCAACATCGAAGGAGATACAACGATGGCTACTAAGATCCGTCCTTTACATGATCGTGTAATCGTTCGTCGCTTAGACGAAGAAGAAAAATCTGCTGGCGGCATTATTATCCCTGATTCTGCCAAAGAAAAACCTGTGCAAGGCAAAGTGATTGCAACGGGCAAAGGTAAAATTTTAGACAATGGCGACATTCGTGCATTGGATGTTCAAGAAGGCGATGTTGTTATGTTCTCAACCTATGCTGGCACTGAAATTAAGTTGGATGGCGAAACATTCTTGATGATGCGTGAAGACGACATCCTCGGCGTTATTTCAAAATAAACCCAACAAATTTAGGAGATTGAAAATGGCTAAAGAGATTAAATTTGGTGAAGACGCACGCGCAAAGATGATGAGCGGCGTGAACCAATTAGCAGACGCAGTAAAAGTAACCTTAGGCCCTAAAGGTCGTAATGTTGTGTTGGATAAATCTTGGGGCGCACCAACGATCACCAAAGATGGTGTATCTGTGGCTAAAGAAATCGAACTTGCAGACAAGTTTGAAAATATGGGCGCACAAATGGTCAAGGAAGTGGCATCTAAAACTGCGGATATCGCAGGTGATGGCACCACAACTGCAACCGTATTGGCGCAAGCGATTGCCAAAGAAGGCAACAAAGCCGTGGCTGCTGGCATGAACCCTATGGACTTGCAACGTGGTATTGATAAAGCCGTTGTAGCTCTAACCAAAGAATTAGCAAAATTATCCAACCCAGTTAAAAACCAAGAAGAAATTGCACAAGTCGGCACCATTTCTGCCAATGGTGATGCTGAAATTGGTAAAATCATTGCCGATGCCATGGATAAAGTGGGTCAAGAAGGCGTGATTACTGTTGAAGAAGCCAAAGGCTTGGAAACAGAATTGGATGTGGTTGAAGGCATGCAATTCGACCGTGGTTATTTGTCGCCTTATTTTGTAACCAATGCAGATCGCATGGAAGCAGAATTAAAAGACGCGTACATTTTGTTCTTTGAAAAGAAAATTTCCAACATGCGTGATCTTCTTCCAGTATTGGAAGCAGTGGCACGTTCAGGCAAGCCATTGTTGATTGTTGCAGAGGATATTGAAGGCGAAGCGTTGGCAACATTGGTTGTGAATAAAATGCGCGGTGTGATGAATGTTGCAGCAGTGAAAGCACCTGGTTTTGGCGATCGTCGCAAGGCAATGATGGAAGACATGGCGATTTTGACCAAAGGTAAAGTCATTTCTGAAGATTTGGGCTTGAAATTGGAAAATGTAACCATCGAAGATTTGGGTCAAGCTGGCACCGTTCAAATTACCAAAGATGTCACGGTGATTGTTGATGGGGCAGGTGATAAGGCTGAAATTGAAGCGCGTGTTGCATTGATTCGCAAGCAGGCTGATGAATCAACATCTGATTACGACAAAGAAAAATTGCAAGAACGCTTGGCTAAATTAGCTGGCGGTGTTGCAGTGATTAAAGTGGGCGCGGCGACTGAAGTTGCCATGAAAGAGAAGAAAGACCGTGTGGACGATGCCTTGCATGCAACCCGTGCTGCGGTTGAAGAAGGCATTGTTGCAGGTGGTGGTGTTGCCTTGATTCGCGCAAGCAGAGCATTGGATGGCTTGACTGCCGCCAATAGTGATCAAGAAGCAGGTATTAACATCGTTCGTACTGCGGTTGAAGCACCTTTGCGTCAAATCGTTTCTAACGGTGGCGGCGAAGCGTCTGTGGTTGTGAATGAAATATCCAAATCTGATGATGCGAACTTTGGTTACAATGCTGCAACTGAAGAATATGGTGATTTGGTTGCGATGGGCGTGATTGACCCAACCAAAGTAACGCGTACTGCATTGCAACATGCAGCTTCGATTGCGGGTCTATTGATTACCACTGAAGCGATGGTTGCTGATGTGCCTGAACCTGCAGGAGCTGCTCCTGCCGCACCAGATATGGGCGGCATGGGTGGAATGGGCGGCATGATGTAATTCATTACCCACGGGTAATGTTAAGCATCGTTTAGCTTTTGAAAGGCGGCTTCTTCGGAAGCCGCCTTTTTTATTGGCAGTTAGAACTATTAACAACAATCGCAACTTTCTTTAATATTCACTTATGTGGATTTCAACAACGAGACTATCCGCTTTAGAAGGTGTTACATCACAAACGATACGCCGCTGGATAAAGCAAGGTAAGTACAAAACAACGATAACAAAAGGAGGGCATTTTCGCATTGAATACAAAAATGAAAAAGAAACAATCTTGTATGCTAGAGTGCCCTCTGCCAAACAAAAAAGCTCTATCCTTACACAAAAAAGACTTCTCAAAGAACGATACCCTGATGCCACATTCAAATATGACATTGGATCAGGCTTTAATTTCAAAAGACGTAATTTCGTCAGAATATTGGAACGAGCAATGCAAGGCGATTCAATCAAGCTTGTGGTTACCACATCGGATAGAATCTCAAGAAGCGGACTCACCTTTATCGTCAAAGTCATCGAATTTTATGGTGGAGAAGTTGAGTTCTTGGAAGAATCTCATAAGCCCGAAAATTTTGACACCGCAACACTCATTGCTTTTCTCACTAGCTACTGCAATTCCCAAAGTGGAAAACGCAATCGTCAACGTCACGAAAAAGATAAGAGTTTATCCATCGAACCAACAAGCTATTTTTGATTTATTAAGTGCTTCAAGGCGTGGATATAATCTAGCAATAGCAATCATCAAGGAAGATAAACAAGCTAAATTGCTAGACGTAAGGCGCACTGTAAAAGCGCAAGTCAAAGAAGAATGGCAAGGGCGATTCTTCCAAGCTGAAATTGTAGGCGAAGCTGTTCGTCATGCTTTTGCAACAAGAAGCGACATTATCAAAAGAAGGATGCGAGGTGAAAAATGCGACTATAAATTTCAATCAATAAAACAATCAATACAATCTTTTGTACAACAACGGCTCAATAAGAAATTCTGCAATAGCTTCGCATTAAGTGAGGATATTCCAGAGGATTCATTGGGTCGTACAACTACTATCTCATGGGAACGTGGACGCTGGTTTATCAATGCCATAACAAAAATAGCTATATCCGAAGGTTCTGAAAGCCAAAGACTTCGCATGGCTGCTGTTGACCCTGGTGTTAGAACTTTCGCTACGGTGTTCTCTACGGATAAGGTTGTTGAGTATGGAAAAGGCTTCCAAAAAAACGAAATCATGCCCTTGCTTCAAAAGCTTGATGGAATGTATTCTACACGGAAACTGTTCCTCAACAGCAAGCCTAATCGTGATTCACAAGTATTCAAAAACACCATGAGAATGTT
>NVWS02000041.1 GCA_002746295.2 Zetaproteobacteria bacterium | reverse complement strand
GCCATTTCACACTGCCGAAACAGGTTCGCTTTACTGCGGACTGCCATTTTGCATCCAGTTGCTCTCCACCCCACCTCACGATGACGCAGTTACTTTCAGCTACGAGGTCTATGGCATACCTCGGTGCGGACTTAAACCACACTTATTGCGACCATTCACGAGCGCACTCATCCCCGAAATATTTTATCGGGGTTCTATGGTTTAAAGGAACCCTCGACACAAGCACTTGAGGATGATGGGCTACTTTTATACTTAAAGCACTATATCAATCAATGGTGAGCAGAGTCGTTACAGTTGATGAAGATACTTCTCAGCCAACAACAATTCAAAATGCACCCATTCATCCACCAAGTTTTCAGAAAGAACTTCCGCATGTTGATGACACCATGCCATCGTTTTACCATCTGAAACATGAATTTTCATGCAACACCGTGTGCTATCTTGCTGCATCCAAGTCTGAATCAATGCAATCAATTCAGGTAAACCTTGCTCGGTTAAAGCGGATACAGCCACACGACTACCATCAATCCCATCCAATATACGAGATTTAACCTCTGGGGCTTGATCCACTTTATTCAATACTTCAATGATGGGCGGACAATGATCGCCATCCAAGCCCAGATGCCGCAAAGTATCTTCGACCACTGTTTTTTGCATCGGTGATTCAGAATCAGAAATATCCCGGACGTGTAAAATTAAATCCGCTTCAATCACTTCTTCCAAGGTCGCACGGAAAGCATTGACCAATTCATGGGGTAAATCTTGCACAAAGCCCACCGTATCGGAGAGCATCAAGCTTTGATGAGAGCCAAGTTCTAATTTTCGCAGCGTAGGATCGAGTGTCGCAAACAATTGATCGGCAGCATAGACATCAGCCTTGGTCAATCGGTTGAACAAGGTGGATTTTCCTGCATTGGTATAACCCACCAGAGCTACAGTTGGAATATCATGCCGTTGTCGCCCGACACGTTGGGTTGAACGCATGCGTTGAACCAGTGACAATTCTTGTTGCAACTTCTTGATGGAATCACGAATCATACGGCGATCCAATTCAATTTGCCGTTCACCCGGTCCACCCAAGAAACCATGACCACCACGTTGTCGTTCCAAATGCGTCCAAGAATGCACCAAACGCCCCAGCTGATAATTCAAACTTGCCAGTTGTACTTGTAAGACACCTTCACGGGTGCGTGCGCGTGCGCCAAAAATTTCAAGAATTAGCCCTGTACGATCAACCACCTTGGCATTGCATGCCGTTTCAATATTTTTCTGTTGAACAGGGCTTAAATTATGATCGACAAAAATCACATCCAACTCTTCTTCTTCAACAATATCAGCAATGGATTTTAAATGCCCTGAACCCATCAATGTCGCAGGAATAATTTTGCGAATCGGTACTTCTTTGGATTCTTTCAACAAACAATCGCAAGACAGCACCAGTTGTTCAAATTCATGCAGACGCGAGGCGCTGGCATGTTCTCCCCAGCGTGCATCTGCCATGCGTGGATGAATGGCAATTGCCCATGCGGGTTCTTCTTCTGTTTCAATCATTTCCATGGGTCAATGTCTCCAGTTTTTCTAACATGGCAGCATGCAAGCTCGCAGCATCAGCCGTATGTGCGTGTGGTGTTTGGTTCTTAAACCATGTGACTTGGCGTTTGGCATAACGGCGTGTGGCTGTTTTGGCATCACGAACAGCATCATCCAGCGTACTTTCACCATGCAGGTAATCCAAAATTTGACGGTAGCCCACTGCGCGTAAAGCAGGGTGAAGTTCAGGGACATCTTGAGCATCCAACCAGCGAACCTCATCCAGCCACCCTTGTTGCATCATCGCGTCAATACGCTGCTCCAAGCGTTGGCAAAGCAGAGCGCGATCCATGGTCAATACAAAGATGGGGCAGTCCACGGCTTCATGGGTTTTTTCGTGTTCAGATTGCCATGCTGATAATGTTTTTTGTGTGCTTTCAAAAACACATAAGCCACGCATGATGCGTTGGCTATCCATCGCATGCAATCGCGCAGCTAAATCTTTATCATATACTTGCAACAATTGATGGAGGTAAGGCGTACCATGTTCTTGTTGTAATCTTAGAAATTCTTCTCGAATAGCCATGTTGATAGGGGGAATATCTGCAAACCCTTCCAATAAAGCACGCAAATACATGCCTGTCCCCCCGACAATGATGGGCGTTCTTCCTGCTTTATTCTCTTGTTGAATGATAGCTAAAGCTTTATTCGCCCAGCGTTGAGCAGACCAAATATCTTGAATATCCACACAATCCAACAAATAATGGGATACGCCTGCTTGCTCTTCAAGGTTGGCTTTGGCTGTACCAATATCCAAACCACGGTACAACTGCATCGAATCACATGAAATAATGGATGTGTTCTGTTGTTGCGCCAATGCGATGGCTAAAGCTGATTTTCCAGTGCCTGTTGCCCCCATCAAGGCGATGGCATGATGTTTTGGCATATTTATTTCCTGATGCGTAAAAACTGTAGCAATGAGTGAAGCCTTGTATCCAGTGTATTATCATCCATACGCAGCATATCGCGTTGAATCATGACGCGAATCAATAGCATCCATAAAGGGCTTAATATCAAGGAAAAAGCAATCACAATCATCGCCATTTGATGACCATCATGGTTTAAAATATGTAAAGATAAACCCAGTGAAGCCAATAAAAATGAAAGTTCGCCAATTTGAGACAGCAAAGCACCCGTCATCAAGGACATCGCCCAGCTTTCACCCAATAAACGCAAGGTAATGGTATTGATACCCGAGTTGAGAACAAATACTGCCAATGTCACCACCAATACAAGGTAAATATGATCCCACATGAAGTGTAAATCCACCAACATGCCGACGGATAAAAAGAAAATTGCCACAAACACCACATAAAGAGAGCGCAAATGTTCTTCGACCCATTCGGCTTGATCGGATGAATTCAGCACCATGCCTGCTAAAAAAGCACCAAAGGGTGCGGAAAGTCCCAAAGAAGCGGTTAAGCCCGCCGCTGCAAAACATAGCAACAAGCCCATCATAATCCGTTTATCCAAGGTTTGTTTGAGTGCATCGGGAATATGCCAACCAGGATGACGTAAAATCCACACGACCAAACCCAACAATACAACCCCACCAATGACTTGTATCATCACTTGCTGCATGGAAATTTCGTTGCCACCCAACATGCCCAAGACAATCATGATGGGAACAATCGCCAAATCCTGCATCAATAAAATGCCCAAAGCATGTTGCCCCAAGGGGGTTTCGAGTTCTTCGGAATCTTTCAACATAATCAAGACAACAGCCGTTGAACTCATGCTGATGATAAAACCAAACAATAAGCCAGCTTGCCAAGTCCAATCCATCAACCAAGCTGCCAATGAACAAACTGCCACGGAAAGCGTCATTTGAGCAAATGTTCCAATGACTGAAATACGCCAGTGTTCAACCAAGCGCGTCATAGAGACTTCCATGCCGACAAAAAACATCAGCATAATCACCCCCAATTCCCCCAAATGTTCCAGTAACACTTCATCTTGCACCCAGCCCAAGCCAGAAGGTCCGACAACAAGCCCAGTGATGATATAAGCAACAGCAGCCGGTATTTTGAATACGCGCAAGGTGTACGCAAACAAAAAAGAAAACAACAACACGCCAACAATGGCAAATAAAACGCCGTTCATATCCATAGGCTTGGTTTATTTCAAATCATTGAGCGTTAACGATGCAACGGCTGCTTTATAGCTTGCGTTTGCCATGTATCGAATGCTTAACAAAGCAAAGGCAATGCGTTGAATATAAAATAGTGCGGCCACGATAAAAAAAGATGACACCATTTCAAACCAAAAAATATTGGTATGTGTTGAGTTTGCCAATTCCGAATAGGTGAGGAAATAGCCAACCAACACCATGGATAATATGGTGCCGATGGTAAGGGCTATATTTTCATGCGTGCTTTTAATATTTTCTAACATTTCTTCTGACATAATATTTTTTTCCTTATTTTTATTCTTTTCGTCCAAACAAACGATCCAATTCATGCAATGATAATTTTACATAAGTGGGGCGACCATGATTACACTGGGCAATATTGTGTGTGTTTTCCATCTCGCGCAGGAGGTTGTTTTGTTCTTCATGGTGCAAGATCCGCCCTGATTTAATCGATCCTTTACAGGCTCGATTACCCAGCCAACGCTCCAAAACACGCCCCAAACCTGACGTACCAGCCTCCATGTTTACACCCAATAAACAACAGGACTCAATCAGCTCTAACACCAAGCTTTCAGGCGATTCATCCGCTAACATCGCAGGCACACCATACAATAGAAAGGATTCATCATCTTGCATGGATAGTTTAACACCAAAAGCATTCAAGGTTTCATCATGATCCGATAACCATGCCGCTTGCTCACCTGAAATATCAATAGGCAAAGGGGTTAAAAGCATTTGACAGGCAATGGAGCTTGTGGCGAGTTGGGCTTTAAGTTGCTCATAGCGAATACGTTCATGGGCGGCGTGTTGATCCACCAAAATTAGACCTTCATAGGTTTGACTCAAAATATAACAGCGGTGTAATTGTGCCAAGGCTGTGCCAAGTTTAAGCGGAGATTGCACGGAGGAAGCTTGATAGTTGGCTGCATTTTCTTGTACTTCGGGTGTTTGAGACTCGGGGGCGCGAAACAACAAGGATTGCAATTCAGACGAGGCTTTCTCATGTTTTGCTGGATGAGCTGAAAAACTACGGGCTTGCAATAGATTGTTGGGTGATTGAGAGCTAAAGCGTGGCATATTTCTTTGTACAGTGGCTTGGGTCGGCGTATTTGATGGACTGAGTGATTGTAAGGCTTTCTGTGTTGTCGTACTGGCAACCGTTTGCCCCATCCGTTCAATACCCGCCCGCACACAGGCAACAATGGCAGCACGCACCGTTTGAGGTGAACTAAAACGCACTTCACGTTTGGCAGGATGCACATTGACATCCACCTTGGCGGGGTCGATTTCAATGCGAATTACTGCCACAGGATAACGATCATGAAACATCACATCTCGATAAGCCGCACGCAAGGCAGCCATCAATTGTTTATCCCGAATCACCCGCCCATTGACCAAGAAATTCATGCGGGTTGAATCACGATGGTGGAACGTGGGTAAGCCCAAATGAGCCGAAACCAAGATGCCTTCATGTTCGACGCTTTGCTCAAGACTATTTTGAGAAAAATGCTTGCCCATCATGGTAAACACACGCTGGGCTTCACTTTCCGCATGAAAATCAAGACGTTTGCGTCCATCCAAATCCAAACGCAAGGAAACCGAAGGATGCGCCAATGCCAAAGCTCTAAACACCTCGATAATCGCCGCTTCTTCGGTTTTGTTGGTGCGCATAAAGTTAAGTCGTGCAGGCGTATTCAAAAATAAATCCAACACTTCCAGTTTCGTGCCTTGGCGTGTTGGCGCAGGGCGCACTTCAGTATTTTTTCCACCATGAACACGAACTTCAGTGCCTTCTTGATTGCCTTTGGCGCAGGTCAACATGCGAAAACGTGACACCGATGCAATCGAAGGTAACGCCTCACCACGAAAACCATGCGATGCGATGCGATGTAAATCTTCGGATGTTTCAATTTTGCTGGTGGCATGACGTTGTAATGCCAGTTCAGCATCGGCTACGGACATACCACAACCATCATCCTCTATTTCAATCCGCTTTTTACCTGCTTCTTCAATGCGTACCACAATAGATGTTGCCCCTGCATCCAAGGCATTTTCCATCAACTCCTTCACTGCCGAAGCAGGGCGTTCCACCACCTCACCTGCCGCAATTTGATTGGCAACATGCGGTGGTAGAACATGAATAAATGTGGATTGAGTCATAGGTTAAGGCATGTCACGGATTATGAAGCCGCGCGCGCCGCTGCGATCGCAGCCATATTGACAATATCATCGACACTGGCACCAGTATGTAAGACATGCACCTGTTGCGGCAAACCGATTAAAATAGGGCCAATGGCTGTGCCACCACCCAATTCTTTCAATAATTTATAAGCAATATTGCCTGCTTGCATGGTGGGAAATATCAAGATATTGGCAGCTTCTTTGGTTTTAGCGAAGGGGTATTGCGCCAAAATAGTCGCATTGACCGCTGTATCCGCCTGCATTTCACCATCAACTTTTAAGCTTGGATGTTCACGATGCAAAATTTTGACAGCATCTGCCACTTTTTGTGATTCAGGGTGTTTGGCACTGCCAAAATTCGAGAAAGAAAGCATGGCAACACGCGCTTCACAGCCCATGGCTTCGGCTGTTCTTGCGGTTAAAATAGCCAACTCAGCCAATTGATCGGCATCCATCTCAACATTGACCGTGCAATCCGCCATGAAATAGGCGCGTTCTTCCATAATCATCATATACACACCATAGACATGGTGCTTTCTGCCTGTGTTGACATCATGCCCAAGCACTTGCAGTACAGGGCGTAACACATCGGCATAATGGGCTGTACGACCCGATAACATACCATCTGCATAACCTTGACGCACCATCATGGCGGCTAAGGTGTTGCGATCATGGCGCAATGTTTTGACAGCACTTTGGCGCAATACACCCTGACGTTTGCGGTCAAAATACCAAGCATCTGCCAAGCTATCAAAACGCGCATCTTCTTGATGTGGATCAAGGATTTCAATGCCTTCCAAGCTTGCACCCGTTGCCTCAATATAATCACGAATGCGTTTTTTTTGACCCATAATAATCGGTGTTGCCACGCCTTCATCACGCATGGCAATGGCAGCTTGAATCACCACTTCATCATCACCTTCAGGTAAGACCAATTTTAACGGATGACGTTTGGCTTTTTCAGAAATCAAACGCATAAAGCTGCGCGATTGGTCAATCCTATCCCCAAGTTGCTGTTGGTAGGCTTTGATGTCTTGCAAAGGTTGACGCGCCACACCGCTATCTGTGGCAGCCTTAGCAACGGCCGCAGGCACCACTTCAATCAAACGCGGGTCAAAGGGTTTGGGTAAAATATAAAACTTACCAAAGCTTAGTTCTTTTTCGCCATAAGCTTTCAACACAGACGCGGGAACATCGCTGCGTGCCAATTCTGCCAAGGCATACACCGCAGCCTGTTTCATTTCTTCATTGAAGGTGGTTGCGCGAACATCCAAGGCACCACGAAATAAGAATGGAAACCCCAATACATTATTGACTTGGTTGGGGTGATCGGAACGCCCTGTTGCCATGATTAAATCTGAACGGGTTTGCATCGCGACATCATAAGCAATTTCAGGATCGGGGTTGGCCATAGCAAAGACAATCGGCTTGTCTGCCATGCTTTTGAGCATATCAGGGGTGACCATATTGCCTTGAGATAAGCCCACAAATACATCAGCATCAAGCATGATTTCTGCCAAGGTCTGATCTTTATCGCCATTGGCAAAGTAAGCTTTGTGCGGTGGTAAATCATCACCACGCCCCTCATAAATCACGCCCTTGCGATCCAAAAAGAAAATATTTTCGTGTTTCGCACCCAAGGATTCAATCAACTTCATGCAAGCAAAACCAGCTGCTCCCGCACCCAAGCAAACAATTTTCACATCTTCAATCTTCTTATCTTGCAAAATCAAAGCATTGATAAAAGCTGCGGCAAGAATCACCGCCGTACCATGCTGATCATCATGCAATACAGGGATGTTCATACGTTTTTTGAGTTCTTCTTCAATAATAAAACATTCAGGTGCCTTGATGTCTTCTAAATTGATGCCGCCAAAGGTGGGTTCCATGCGTGCAATGGTGTCCACAATCGCCATCGGGTCTGTCTCATCCAATTCAATATCAAATACGTCAATATCGGCAAAACGTTTGAACAAGACACCTTTACCTTCCATCACTGGCTTGCCAGCCAAAGCACCAATATTTCCCAAGCCCAACACGGCTGTACCATTGGTAATCACACCCACCAAATTGGCTCGCGCGGTATATTTATCCGCAAGCTCAGGGTTTTTCTCAATTTCCAAACAAGGAACGGCAACACCTGGCGTATATGCCAATGCCAAATCACGTTGGGTCACACAAGGCGTGGTTGTCTTGATGGTAATTTTACCTGGTCTTGGATATTGATGATAATCCAAGGCATCTTGTTCAAATTGTGTGTGTGTTGCATCCTTGTTTGACATACTGACTCCTTATGGCACTAATTTTTACAACTGATATGACACATTTAGCATCGAAATTCGGCATAATATTGTGATTTAGAATCACCTATTCATTGCCAACGTCACCCTCGAGTGCTTGTGTCGAGGGTCTATGGTAAATACTAGGTTCCCGATACAAACTTTCGGGAATGACGTTGTTTTTTAGTCAAGTGCATAACATCATTTTATAAGGCTACTTGGCATTCACTTGTAAAATAATACCTGCGGGTAGTAATTCAATGGTTTCCATCCTATGCCCCAAACTCATGGATATTTGAGATAAGGCTTTGTTTTTAGGCATATTGGGATCAAACATGAAGTGGGTCACACCTTTGGTTTTTTCCATAAATACTTTACCATCTTGTAAAATACTTTCAGGCGGTAAGGGTAAAACATCACGCCGAGTTGCCAACATAGTGCGAGCTGGCCATTGGCTGGCCATGGTGAAATCTTTTGTGCCATCGTCGGCAATATCTACCGCAGATACAATCAAATAATCCACATCGGATTTTAGTTTTAGGTGAGAGACTTCACGATAGTGTTTATCGGCTGAAGTAAACATGCTGGCACAAACCATCAAAAGTAATAACACGCCACCACGTTGCCCAATTAAACTCTGGATGCCTGTTCTACGATGAACAGCAATCAATTGTGGTAAACCGATCGCGAGGATAACAATCAATGCCATCAATGCCCAAGATGTATCGGGTAAAACCAAACCAATCACAGATGCAAATACCAAAGTGAGACTCAAAAATTCAAAGTTTCGTTGATAAACATACACACTCACCACCAAACCCAATATACTGGCAACAATCAAGCCCCAACCTGTGGGTGGATGCGGTTGAATGATGGGAGAACCCGTTAAAATGATACCAAGGTTAGCAAGATAATCACCATGCCATGCCAAACCAGACCATCCCCAACGCATCAACAACAAAATGGTAGAGGTCAGCAAAACAGCAATCAAAAGGTTGCGCCGCTTCGCTTTGAGTATGGCACCATCGACTTTCGGCAACCAAAGTATCAAGAGTGCCAATGGCAATGCCAAACCCATGGGGTGTAAACTAATCGCAAAAGAAGACATCACCATCAACATAAAGAGTGCGCCTGTCACGGTTCTCTCGCCATTGCGATACATCTCATTCAACCAAAAGGCTGATACAAAACAAAACAACAAAAAAACGCCCGGCGAAATAGAATCAACTTGCATGACTGTAATGGGGGCAATCAAAAGCATGGCAGTTGCCATGATGGCAGTTTCAACATTATCATAAGCTTCTGACCAACGATAAAACATCAAGGCAGTCGCCAGTAACATGAACAATGTAAATACTTTGGCAGCGGGCAAGCTCCCAGCCCAATGTAAATCAAGAAAAATAAACATCAAAGCACGTAAATCAGGGACACCAAACAACGGTGTGGCGTTGGCAATTTGATGAATGATGGACCAGTTGATTAAAAGGGCGCGCGCAGCACCCTCTTCAATCCCATAGTTGTCATAGCGAAATAACGCCATGTATAAAAATGCAACAATACACAAACCCAACAGCCCAACATGACGCGGTTGAATTGCATCGGTAATTTTCGATAACATAAATGCTCTCTAAGATTAAATTTAAAGGTGAATAACGAAGATAGTCATTCACTGGCGCGGCATGTTAGCAGGAAATCTATCATCCGCCTGTGCGGATTTTCCCCACGTATTTTAAATCAGCTATGCACGCCGTTGAATGTTTGAAACAGGTATTTCAGTGATAGAAATAGGGGCTTCTTTGGGCAGTATATCTGCCAATGTGTAATTTTCCAATACGCCCATAAAACCTGTGCGAGCTTGAAATAACACACCTTTCAAGGAGCATTGCATGGTGATAGGGCAAGTGTTGGTCATATCATCAAAGCATTCCAATAAATTCATATGCGGTTCAATCTTTTGAACCGTTTCAGCAATATTGATATGTTCAGGTGGAACGGCTAATAAAAGCCCCCCTGATTTACCACGAATGGTATGAATCAGGTCTAATTTTCCTAAGTTATGCACAACTTTGACCAAGTGGTTTCGAGATATACCAAAATACTCTGAAATCTCTGAAATTGTGACCCGCTGCTTTGGGTGAGTCGCAAGGTAAAGCAGTACGCGAAGTGAATAATCTGTATAAAGGGTCAGTTGCATGAGCGTACTATGACACGCCGCATGAATTTAAACATATATTTATTTGACATCTTATCTTTCAGTCACATATTACGCATCTCAAATACATCTTATATAGGTATTTGCTGAAAATCAAAATATGAAAAGTCGCGTAGAGGAGTTTAGATATGAGCTTATATGAAGAGTTGGGTGGAGAAGCATCGGTCAATGCAGCTGTAGATATTTTTTATCGTCGTGTGTTAAGTGATGCCTATGTTGCAAGTTTCTTTGAAGGCGTGGATATGGAGAAACAAGCAGGCAAACAAAAAGCTTTTTTAACCATGGTTTTTGGCGGACCTAACAATTACACGGGTTTGGATATGCGTGAAGGTCATAAGCATTTGGTAGATAAGGGTCTTAACGATTCACATTATGAACATATTTTGGCACATTTGCGTTCCACTTTAGCTGAGTTGGGTGTGGGTAACGATAAAATTCAAGAAGTGATTAGCATCGCAGATAGTGTTCGTACTGACATTTTAAATAAGTAAACTTTCATAACTCTGTTGGTATTTTAGGTATCCCTGACCTATTTTGCTATCTTATACTACTCATAAATCTTCCCATGAAGTTGGTACCCCTTCCCCTCTCCCAACGTCACTGGTGAGTTTTAATGAGTAGCTAAGGCGGCTTTGCCGCTGTAGATACGACGGTTGATTATTCAGCCGTCGTATTTTTTTTAAATGAATGTGTGTGAAGATAAAATTGAAGAAGTTATGATGATTACCGATAGTGTTCGTGATGATGTATTAAACCAATAAATAACAAGGTGTAAAAGGTGAATATGCGATGGCGATGATTACATATAAAGGTGAGAGCTACACCTGTGAAAAGGATGAAACGGTTCTTGTTTGCCTTCTTCGGCATAAGGTCTTCGTTCCCAATGCTTGCCAAAGTGGCGTATGTCAATCGTGCATGATGAAAGCTGTGCAAGGCACACCACCGAAAGTCGCCCAAACAGGTTTGAAAGACACTTTGGTCGCACAACATCATTTTTTAGCGTGTATTTGTAAGCCTGAAGAAGATTTAGAAGTGAGCCTATATGATTCATCCAAAGATTGGATGCTGGCTGAAGTCTTGGAAAAATCATTGCTCAATGAATCAGTGGTTCGTTTGCGTTTGAAGCCACAACACAAGATTGATTATATGGCTGGGCAATTTATCAACATCAAAGGGCAAGATGGCACAAGCATTCGTAGCTACTCTTTAGCCAGTTTACCCACAGAAGATTACTTAGAGTTACATATTAAGCGGGTACCTGATGGCTTGGTGAGTAATTACTTGCATGATATTGTCGCTGTAGGTGATAGTTTAAGCATCATGGGCGCAACAGGCGATTGTTTTTATACCAACCGTGACCAAGCACAACCGTTGTTGATGATTGGCGTAGGCACTGGTTTAGCACCGTTATATGGTGTTATACGTGATGCTCTGGCAAAAGATCATACAGGTTCTATCCATGTTTATCATGGTAGTTTGGCAACGCCTGGTTTGTATTACATCGATGAGCTACGCAATTTAGCCAATGAACATGAATCACTTTCATATACACCGTGTGTGTTACATGGCGATGCCCCTGAAGGTGGTCAACAAGGGGATATTCAAAGTGTTGTCAGAACTGATTTTCCTGATTTGAAAGGTTATCGTGTGTATATCTGTGGTGATCCTCAAATAGTGGACAGTATCAAAAAACAATGTTTTATGTCAGGTGCTTCCATGGCGGATATTTATTCAGACCCTTTTGATTTTTCTTAATATAGTCGTTTAAGTATGGCTCTCCTGAATTCAAGTGATAAGTGCAATCTCAAATATATATTTCATCTTAACCTCAGTGTTTTCTTCAAATACTTCATAGGGGGTCTTAAAGCCTAAACACTTCCGAGGTCTATCATTGAGCTTATGAACAGCCTCAACGACTTCTTTCGTGGGTAATGGGTCAAATCTGAATTTAAGGATAAATATCCACCCCGAATTCAACTTTGTTAATGAGTAATCCTATTACAATATCGTGCATTTTTTCACACTTT
>NVWS02000040.1 GCA_002746295.2 Zetaproteobacteria bacterium | reverse complement strand
CAACGTTGATTGGATTTATTGCCTACAAATGACCATTGTTCATCCATTTCAGCCTCTTCACAGACTAATTCAATCATCGTGCCAGCTTTGTTGGGTTGATAATTAGGGTTCACTTGAACGATGTTTTTTCTTTTTTTTAATAGTACTCATCACAGTACCCTTGCTAATATTAAGAACACGTGCCGTATCACGAATACCACTGCCATTGATTGCCATATCAATGACCTTTTTTTTCACACCTGGTTCGTAAGCATGGTACGAATTCAGGTTATAAGTAACATGACGAGCGGGTTTTTACTGGGTTTAAGTTGCTGCTGCCATCATGGCGATGGCTTCATCTGCGGCATCGGTTGGGATTTGTGCCTGAATGATAGGCCGACCGACAACCAAGTAATCTGCTCCTGATTCGATAGCAAACTTGGGATCTGCAATACGCTTCTGATCTTGCACATCCTGACTTCCCCAACGAATACCTGGTGTTACGGTGATGAAATCATGCCCACATGCTTGTTTGATGTTGGCAACTTCATGCACACTACAAACCACGCCTTGTAATCCAGCTTCTTTGGCAAGTAAAGCGCGTTTTACAGCCAGTTTATTGGCTTCTTCTGGCGACATGGAATCACTGGTTAAAACAGTAACAGCAATCAAATTCATATTAGGGAATGCAGAAGCTGCTTTCACAGCTGCTTGGAGCATATCAGAGCCTCCAGCAGCATGAACATTGACCATTTGAACACCCAATTTTCCTGCACTTTCAATCGCCTGTGCAACTGTGTTAGGAATATCATGAAATTTCAAATCAAGAAAGACCTTGTGTGTTTCCAGTAAGTTCCGCACCAAAGAGGCACCTTCAGCCACAAACAAACGCAAACCAACTTTAAACCAACCGACATGCTCTGCAAGTTGATCGCGCAGGGCGAATGCCTCTTGCGCATTGGGCATATCCAGTGCCACCATCAACCGTTGTCGAAAATCTTCCGTATTCATGTTAGCTCCTTGAAACCATTGTCTTCTTGTGAAAGTACACTGCTTCCCCATATATGACATTGTGGGCATTGCCAATACATCTCGACAACATCCACACCACAGTATTTACAATGATAACGTTTCATTTGTTTGCGCCATATTTTAGCATGCTCAATCAGTGGATCATCACCCTCCTGCCCCAAAGCAGCCAAACGTAATGATTCTCTTAAATACTTGGGTGTGAGTTGTATGTCATTTTCTATCGGGTTGCGGGTTTCTTCTTCAGCAAGCCTTTCAAGCCAAGTGAGTCCCAATTCATGATGATGACTTTCTTGCCAACATTGCATCAATAGCTCCGAATACTTGGGGTACAATATGGGGACAAGAAGGTGAAGAAAGTCCGCTGACATACTTTGCATACGATGGATGTTTGCAAGCACAGAAGGTATGTTTTTTTCGTGCAGTTCAATGGTAACCATCACAAGATAGGCATGGGTGCAATGTTCCGATATATTCAAAGATTGTTCTGCATATTGTCGGGCTTGTGTGATGTCTTTTTTTTGCAAGCATTGTTCTGACATTTCAGCCCATAGGTAGGCGCGGTGTAAGCTCACGTTGGTATCTTGGATGCGCTCAACACGTGATAACAACGATTCTGCTTCTTGCCATTCATGGCTTAACTCTCGAATACGCAAAGATGCCCGCAAGGCATCCAAGTGATCCGACTGAACATCCAAAACTTTCTGGTAATGCCGCAAAGCACGATCCAATAGCCCACCCGTTTGAAAGTCTTTTGCCAAGGCAAAGTGAGCTTGAATATAAAGATCTTGTGGAACATGAGGGCGTGCCAATATATTCTGGTGAATACGCACTGCACGACCAATTTCACCTTGTGAGAGAAACATTTCACCCAGTGCCATATACACTTCCGTTGATTCAGAGCGTAATTTGGCAACTTCGACCATATCTTGCAGTGCCAAATCAGGTTTGTCAGAGAGTAAGTGTTGAATGCCACGCAAAAGTGGTGAAACCCGTTGGTCGTCCACAGGTGTGTTGTCTTGTTCTTCTTTGGATGTTGGACGAAGTAAAAGTACCCAAACAGCGGTGACAATGGTGGTGAGTAAAGCAAGGGTGGCAAGGGTACTCATGAATAAACACTCGCGAGATGCTTACACATCATCTTGCAGCGGGATATTACGTAAATTCTCTACTTCCTGTTGAAGCAGTGCGTTCTCTTCTTGTAAACGTTCAATTTCGAATTTGTGTTTACGCCGTGAAAAAAACAATGACAAAATGCCGCCAACAACACCCAAAAAAAAAGCGATGAAAATAGGCATATAAAGCGGTGCATCAAGGGTGGAGAGATGAAGAAAGGAGACATGTACCAATGCCAAATTTGCAGTGGCAAAGGCAATACCAAAGATGGTGAGCATAATAACAATGACGATGTTCAACCAGTGAATCGAACTTCTTTTAGGGTAAGGATTCATGACGCTTAAGATTTTTTCTTTCCAGCTTCACGTAAGGCTTTGCCTGGCTTGAAAAATGGAATGCGTTTGGCTTCGACCTTGACCCATTCACCCGTTTTCGGATTACGTCCTACATGTGGGTTGTGCTGTTTGATAGTGAAGCTTCCAAAACCACGCAATTCAACATGTTCACCAGACACTACGGAATCTTTGATGGCTTGAAAGGTGGTGTTGACTGCCGATTCAGCTTCAGCAGTTGACAGACTAGGATGTTCTTCAGCAAGCCATTCAATTAAATCTGATTTGATCATAGGCACTCCCCATCTGATGCGTCAAGCCCATAACCTGTTAAAGATTATGGGCTTAGGTGCTATTTTTGTTGTTCTAGACTGCGTTGTAAAGCCAATGCCAATGCCGATGGTGCATCATCTTGATCCACACTTTGGCTATATTCACGAACTGCTTCACGTTCTTCATCACTTAAGAATTGACGAATGGATAAATCAACCTGTTTACGGCGGCGATTCACATCAATCACTTTGGCTTCAATTTCATCACCTGCATTCAAGCTTTGATCGCGTGGAACCTCACGCAATGCCAATCGCGCACGTACATGTTCGCCCAATTGTACCCAAGCAGCACCCGATGCGACCTCAATGACAGTACCCTTCACGGCCGCACCACGTTTGACACCTGCCATAAAGACTTCAAAGGGATCATCTTGCAATTGTTTGATACCCAATGCTATGCGTTGTTTGGCAACATCTACACCCAATACAACACACTCAACCTCTTGTCCTTTTTGGTAGTTCTGAATGACATCTTGTCCTGATTCAGTCCAAGAAAGGTTACCAATATGTACGAGACCATCCAATTCACTATTGAGTGCAACAAAAAAACCAAATTCGGTGATATTGCGAATTTTTCCTGTGAGGCGAGATCCTTCAGGATGTTCAGTCATCCAAGCTTGCCAAGGATTTTCTGCCACTTCTTTAAGGCTTAAACGAATACGACGCTGTTTTTCATCAACCTCCAAAACAGCAACATCCACCACATCACCTTCCACCAAAATTTCGGTGGGATTAACATCACTACGTGTCCAACTCATTTCAGAACGATGAATCATACCTTCAACGCCTGCTTCCAATTCAACGACCGCACCAAAATCCAAAAGTTTACGTACAGTGCCCGTTAAACGCATACCTGCTTCATAGGTTGTTGCAACATGGTTCCAAGGATCTTCTTGTAAAATTTTGGTAGAGATGGATATTTTACCACTTTCAGGGTTTAACTTGATGATTTCAGCGGCGATACTTTGCCCCAATGTAAGGACTTCAGAAGCATGTGCAATACGCCGCCATGTCATATCAGAGACATGCAAGAGTGCATCGACACCGCCCAAATCTACAAAAGCACCAAAATCAGTCAGACGTTTGACACCACCTGTGACCCGATCACCCAAAGCCACGCCTTCAAAGAATTTCGCGCGCGCGACCGCAGCTTTTTCTGCAATCGGTTTCTTACGAGAAACAACAATATTTTCGGGGCGTTGTGAGGATTCTAAGATGGCAACTTGATAGGCATGACCAATCAATTGATTCGCTTGTATACCCGCATGAATATCTACTTCTGAGCGTGGCATAAACCCCTGTAGTCCACCCAAATCAACACGGTATCCGCCTTTGACTTCAGAAGTAACAGTGGCTTCAATGGTGGTGTTTTCCGCAACAACTGCATCAATTTTCAACCATTGTTCACGACGCTTTCCTTCCAAAATAGATAAGCGAATGGAACCACCAGTGAATAAAATAACGGCATCAATTTCATCGCCAGCTTTGGGGGTATCGAGTCCCAACTTTTCAAATTCAGCGATGGAAATACTGCCTTCATTTTTGCCGCCCACATCCATAATGACTTGCTCAGCACGGACTTCGACCACCATGCCGCGCACACTTTCACCTTTTCTTAGCGGTCTTTCTTCTTTCAAGGATGCTTCAAACATCGCTTTAAAGCTTTCTTCCTCTGGGATTGCAGCTTGCTCATTCACCATTGTTTCATCCACCTATCATTGATAATAAAACTTCTAAAATTGCTAAAACTTCAAAATATTGCGTTGTTTTAAAGAGGCTGAATCAGCTCTTTTCGCTCCAACACGGATAGCATCCGATCCACGACTTCATCGGCGCGCATGATCGTCGAATCAATTTTTATTGCACCATCAGCTTGGCTCAAGGGTGCGCATTCACGTTCAGCATCCCGTTGATCTCGAGCCAACAAATCTTGGGCAATATGTTCAACCGATAATTCTGGTTCAGCGATACGCAATTGCGCCCAACGTCGCCGCGCACGCTCACGCACACTGGCGGTTAGGAAAAATTTTCCTTGCGCATGCGGAAGCACAACACTACCAATATCTCGACCATCCATCACACAACCTTGTTGCGCCAAGTGACGTTGTACCTTCAAAAGTTTGGTGCGAATGTTTGCCGAGGCTGCAACAATGGATGCCAAGCCGCCGACACCCTCACCACGCAACTGTGAAGTGCAATCTTTACCTGAAAAAAGCATGCCTTCGGCAGACCATTGCATATCCATAAGGCTTCTTTCAAGTTGTTGTAATACAGCGGTTTCATCATCCATATCAATATCAGCTTGTTGCGCTTGCCAAGCTGTGAAGCGGTAAAGCAAACCTGTATCCAATACGGGTAATCCCAACTCACTGCCCAAGGTGGCTGCAACCGTGCCTTTACCTGAACCTGAAGGCCCATCAATGGCAATTTGTAAGCCTTCAATCGGTTGCCAATATAAACGTGTCATGTTTCATCCTCATCCCAATGCACATTCATGCCCAATATTTGTGCCAAGGGAACAAAATCAGGGAACGAAGTGGCAATGGCCGCCGCATTTTCAATACGAATATCAGATGCAGCACATTGCGCTCCCACCGCCATCGCCATGGCAATACGATGGTCACCATGGGCATCAATGGTCACATCACCTTTCAAATCGCCTCCCTGTATATTCGCACCATCAGTAAATTCTTCAATGGTCGCGCCTGCAAGTCGCAGTGCTTTCGCCATCACAGCAATACGATCGGATTCTTTCACCCGCAGTTCTTCAGCATTGGTCAGCTTGAATGTGCCTTTAGCAAGGCTTGCTGCCGCAAAAATAGCGGGGAATTCATCAATGGCATCAGGGACATCCGCAGGATTAACATGAACACCATGCAGACGTTGATAGGAAACATGAATGTCGGCGACTTCTTCATCGCCAACCGTCGTGCTTTGTTGCAAATCTAAGTCTGCGCCCATATCTAATAAAATACGTTTCCACCCATTGCGTAAAGGATTCATGCCGATGCTTTTTAATATGATATTGGAATCAGCAACCAAGGATGCTGCCACAGCAAAAAAACACGCCGATGATGGGTCAGAAGGAATATGAATGGGGGCTTGAGGTGCCGTCAATTTACCTGTGCCTTGCAGGTGAATCACGCCTTGTTCATCCACGTCAACGCTTTGCCCAAAAAGTGGCAACATGCGTTCGGTATGATCGCGTGACGGGCGCGGTTCTGTCACCGTTGTTTCGCCTTCGGCATAAAGTCCTGCAAACAAGACGCATGATTTTACCTGCGCGCTGGCAACTTGGGATGTGTGGTGGATACCATGCAGCTTAGAGCCATGAATGGTTAAGGGAAGTAAATCGTGTTCACCTATAATCTTAGCACCCATCATGCGTAATGGGTCAGCCACACGTTTCATAGGGCGTTTTTGCAAGGAAGCATCACCAGAAATAATACTGTCAAAGAATTGGGCGGCTAGAATGCCCATCATCAAACGGACGCATGTGCCTGAATTGCCAGCATCTAGCATACGGCTTGGTTTTTTAAGGCCGTGTAATCCAACACCATAGACTTTAAGCGATGTTTTTTCATCATTGAGCCAATTAATGCGGACACCCATGTCCACAAACATTTGAGCGGTGGCAAGACAATCATCGCCAGGTAAGAAACCATGAATTTCTGTTGTCCCTTCTGCAATAGAAGCCAACATGATGGCACGATGTGACATGGATTTATCACCAGGGATATGCAATGTGCCATTTAATCCAGTCTTGGCAGGGCCTGCAATCAGTGTTCCGCCTACATTCATATATTATCTCCATACGCTGACAGCCATTGATCGCGAGCTTGTTTGGCAGCAGTAAATTTTTGTAATAACGCTTCGCCATTTTGTGTTTGTAAAGCTTGGCGCAAATCATGCAATTCATGTTGTAATGCATCAATTTTATCGGTAATAGCAGCCGCATTACATAAGGCAATATCGCGCCACATTTCAGGTGATGATGAAGCAATGCGTGTAAAATCACGAAAACCACCCGCCGCAAAGCGAAAGACATCATCATCATGCAAGGCATTGATCAAAGAGAATGCCGTTAAGTGGGGAAGGTGGCTAATGGAAGCCATAATATCATCATGTTGTTTGGCATCCATGATTTCAATATTTGCCCCTGTATATTTCCACATCTCTCGTACTTTTGCCAAGGATTCTGCCGATGTTTCTGTGCTGGGTGTTAAAATACAACGGTGATTTTGGAACAGGGTCGGAAATGCAGCCGCTGCGCCTGAATGTTCTGTGCCTGCAATCGGGTGTGCAGGTACAAAGCGTGACATATCCAAACCACTTTTTTGTGCATCTTTAATCACTGATTGTTTGGTGCTACCCGCATCGGTAATGATGGCATGTTCGGGCAAAGCATCAGCTATATCTTTGAAAACTTGAGCGCAAGCAGCAACGGGTACGGCAAGTAATACCATATCAGCATCTTGAACAGCCTGTTGAATATTATCTGAGGCATCATCAATCACCCCCAAACGTATGGCATCGTGTAGGTTTTGAGGGCTGCGACCGACCCCAGTGATGCGCTTGACCACACCAGCTTGTTTCAACGCCAGTGCCAATGAGCCGCCAATCAAACCCGTGCCAATGATAACCAAATGTTGAATAGAAAGACTCATACAGTGGCTTTCAAACGTGTTAATGCAATCGGTAAAGCCTGTAAAAACGCTTCGTTTTCTTCATGTTTACCCACAGAAACACGCAACAATTCAGGCAAACCATAACCAGCCAAGGGTCGTGTAATCATGCCCATATTTTCAAGTTGTTGATGAAGTTCCAAAGCTTTGGGATGTTGTAATAAAACAAAGTTAGCGAAACTTTTACCTGCCAAAAGATGCCGTTGTGCTAAGGCAAGTTCCAAGCGTGTCCGCTCTTGTTTGACCAAGGCGACTTTTTCCATCACCCAAGCACCATCATCCAAGGCTGCCAAAGCAGCAGCTTGTGCCAAACTGTTAAGATTAAAAGGTTCACGAAAGCGATTCACGGCTTCCAATAAATTTGCATTGGCCATGGCATAACCCACACGGCATGCGGCCAAACCATAAGCTTTTGAAAAAGTACGGCTGATAACCAAGCCAGGGTGGTGCAAGTGTTGAACACTGTCTTGTTTGATATCACAAACAAATTCATCGTAAGCCTCATCTAAAATGGTGATAATGTGCGGGGGGAGAGCATCCAAAAAACGTTGTAAGGCATCATTGGATAACAGTGTGCCAGTGGGATTGTTGGGGTTGGCAATACACACAATTTTGGTTTGCTCGGTCACGGCGGCAAGCATGGCATCCAAATCGTGTCCAAGCTCTGGGGTATCTTGTACTGGCGCACGGTTTGCACCTGAAGCTTGAGTGGCTAGGGCATAAACAATAAAACCATGTTGGCTATAAATAACCTCATCACCCAAGCCCGCAAAACAACGAATCACCAGTTCCAATACCTCATTGGAGCCATTGCCCAAGAGAATTTGTGCAGCATCCAACTGATGCTTGTCGGCTAGGGCAGCTTTGAGTGCATGAGAATCCCCATCAGGGTAACGATGAACCTCAGCGATAGCCTGTTGCATGGCAAGCATGGCTTTGGGGCTAGGACCATAAGCATTTTCATTGGAAGCCAATTTTGTAGCTTCGGCAATCCCCTTTTCGCGTAACAATTGTTCAATGGGCTTGCCTGGCACATAAGGATATAAGCCTTGCGCTTGGGGTACAGCCTGATTCATCCAATCCATGGTCATGGTTAAAGTTTCCTTGAAATGGGGTAAGAGCCGAGAACCTTGACCGTTGCCCCCATGGCTTTCACATCATCAATGGCTTGTGCTACAGCGTGATCATGACGATGCCCCAAAACATCCATGAAAAACACATATTCCCAAAGCTTCTTTTTGGATGGGCGCGATTCAATACGGGTTAAATCCAAATTGCGTGCAGCAAAGGGCTTAATCAAATGAAACAAAGCCCCTGCTTCATCTTTCATGGCAACCACCAAACCTGTTTTATCTTCACCAGATGGGGGTGAATCATGCTTTCCAATCACAAAAAAACGTGTGGTATTGTGATGATGATCTTCAATATTGGCGGCAAGCACTGGCAACCCTAACTTCTCAGCCATGACCATGGATACAATCGCAGCACTATGCGGCTGTTCAACATCTTGTTGAACAATTTCTCCACCCTTACCCGTCGATGCCACTTCACACAGGTTTGCTTTCGGTAAGTGAGCGCCTAACCAAGCCTTGCACTGCCCCAAAGGTTGCGGGTGTGAATATACCACATCAATATCAGATAACTTTTCACACGAACTCAGTAACTGGTGATGAATGGAAAGCTGAATTTCTGCACAAATCAATACGTTCATATCAAAATCAGCAAACTTATCATGGGTATCATTCACCGCACCTTCAAAAGCATTTTCAATCGGTACAACGCCATAGGTGGCACGCCCTGCTTCGACTTCTTCAAATACACGGTTCAAATTGGGGCAGGGAAGATATTGAGCCGTATCACCAAATTGACGTTGTGCAGCGGTGTGGGAAAAGGTGCCTTCAGGCCCTAAAAATGCGATATTCATGGGATGTTCGAGTGCCAAACATGCCCCAATAATGCCACGGTAAATCCCATGAATGGCTTCATCGGGAATTTTTGTGGCATGATCTTTGGCGGCATTTTGAGCATTGCGATCAAGTAAACGTCGGATAATATTGGCTTCACGACTGGGGACATAAAATGGAGCATTGAGCTGCGATGTTTTACGTTCGCCAACGGCAGAAGCCAAAGCTGCTCTATGCTGAATGAGTCCAAGCACCTTATCATCCACAGCGTCAATGGCAGTGCGTAAATCATCCAAATTCATTTGTTCTATCGTTTTTTTCATGGCGATGCACGCTAACGAACGTGTGTTTTCTTACCAGTTTCAAAGTAATTTGGGGTAGTCATGATGAAAAGGCTGTAACATATAAGATGGCAACGTGTATCTACCCAATGATACATCTTGGCTCTATGATTGAGGCTGAACTTTCGATATGTCCACGTGACCAACACAATGACCCAATGCACTTCTTATAACTTTTGTCGTAAAGTTTCCACACGTTGACGATTCGCGCCCAAATCTGAATGCCCCACCCTTGAAGCAGAACGAATATGAATCACAGCTTCCGTTTCATCCCAACGGCATTCCACATCATCGACATAATGAAATATTGGCGAAGAAAATGTGGCATGAAGATAATATTCTTCAACTTTTTCAAGCTTACCGCCTTGTTGTATGATGCTTTGTTGCAAGCTTTTCCAAGCATCGCGGTTTGCTGGGAAAGGCTGGATAAAGTGAACCTTATCCCCCTTCATGAAACCCTCACTACACACACAATTGGGTGCATCAGAGCAAGCACGAAGCTGCCCGCCCTTTAAGCCCAGATGCTTGGGTTCTTGTTGTGATAACACTGCTAAAACCACGAAAAACAACACGCCCAACACTGATAAGACAGCCAACCCCATTAAAAAAACTTTCATTGTTCCTGCCCTTTTCCCTATGCTTCAGGTCTTATGACCCTCATTCGTTTTAACAAGCCCTTTCAAGTACTCACCCAATTTACTGACCACGAGAAGCGGCAAACCTTGGCGGATTTCATTCAAATACCCAATATTTATGCTGCGGGTCGCTTGGATCGAGACAGTGAAGGTCTACTTTTACTCACCGATGATGGATCTTTGCAACATCGCATTGCCCACCCCGACCATAAACTCGCCAAAACCTATTGGGTACAAGTCGAGGGTGCGATTCATCATCAAGCCATACAACGCTTACAAAATGGGGTGATGCTTAAAGATGGTATGACGCAAGCAGCACAAGCTCGCATCATTCAAGAGCCTACTCAACTTTGGCAACGCACGCCACCGATTCGTACGCGTCAAAATATTCCGACATCTTGGTTGGAACTGACCATTCAAGAAGGTCGCAATCGCCAAGTTCGACGCATGACAGCGGCAGTCGGCTTCCCTACCCTGCGTCTTATTCGCTATGCTATCGGTGATATAACCTTGGATGCGCTTGATGTGGGGCAATATGACACATTGAGCGAGAAACAAATTAAATAATATGCTTCAATATATGGAGAATGTCGCATGCGTTTCTTAAACCCTAAAACAGACTTTGCTTTTAAGCGCATTTTCGGATCATCTGAAAGTGGTGATATTTTAATCAGCTTTCTCAATGCCATTTTGACATTGGAATCACCACATCGCATGAGTGAGGTTGAAATTCTTGACCCTTATCTTGCACCCAAAATCAAGGGGATGAAAGACACATATCTTGATGTGAGAGCCAAGGATGAGTCGGGCAAATCATACATCATTGAAATGCAGGTATTGAATGTAGAAGGTTTTGAGCAACGTGTTTTATACAACGCCTGTAAAAGCTATGCAGGGCAACTTGAGAGTGGTGAAGGCTATCAAAACCTTACCGATGTGATTGCTATTACCATCACTGATTTTGTCATGTTTAAAGAATTGAACGATGTGGTCAATAGCTTCAAACTTCGTGCGGAAAACGGGCATGTTTACCATGATGATTTGGAGTTAATCTTTGCCGAACTTCCCAAATTCAACAAACATGAAGATGAATTAAAGAGCGATTTAGATCGCTGGTTTTACTTTCTTAAATCAGCCGCTTCATTGGAAGCAGTCCCCAAAAGCATGGCGGATGATGCTGCGATTCAACATGCCTTTCGTATCGCCAATAAGGCAGGTTTGAGTCGTGAAGAGCTGGATGACCAAGAACATCGTGAAATCTTTATCCAAGATCAACGCGGAGCTTTGTCACTGGCGAAAAGACAAGGGCTAGAAGAGGGTATGGAAAAAGGGCGAGAAGAAGGCTTGAAAGTAGGGCTTGAGAAAGGTCGTGAAGAAGGAGCTTTTCAAGCCAAAGAAAAGATTGCTTGTTCGTTGTTGAATACGCTGGATAATCAAGTGATTGCTGGTGCAACAGGTTTAAGTGCGGCACATATTCAAACTTTACGATTAAAAAACAGCAAACACTAAGCATTCAAAATCATTATTTTAACGGAGTCTTGTATGTCCGAAAACACAATCAACCTCAATATCTCTGAGTTGATGCAAAGCAGTGGTGTCAAATTTGGCACCAGTGGCGCAAGAGGCCTTGCCTCTGATATGTGCAACCATGTTTGCTATGCTTATACCTTGGCTTTTTTACAATATTTATTGGATGAAAAGCTGATTCAAGCAGGTGATTCCGTTGCGATTGCTGGCGATTACCGCCCCAGTTCGCCGCGTATTATGAATGCCGTGGCACATGCCATACAAGATATTGGTTGCCAAATCATCAACACAGGTTTTATCCCCACACCTGCGGTGGCTTATTTTGCCATGCAGCAAGGCATTGCCAGCATCATGGTCACAGGCAGTCATATTCCTGACGATCGCAATGGCATCAAATTTTATAAGCCTCAAGGTGAAATTCTTAAACAAGATGAGCAGGCTTTATGTCGTCAAAGTGTTCAAATATCCAGCCTCCTAATCGAACAAGATAATGCTGCTTGGGCGCAAGTGCTTCCTGCATTGAATGATACGGCGCGGCAGCTATACATTCAACGCTACCTTGATTTTTTTCCAAAAGATTGTCTCAACGGTCTGAACATTGGTATTTATCAACATTCAACAGTACTTCGCGACATCATGAAAGATGTGGTTGAAGGTTTGGGCGGATCGGCTCTTTGCCTTGGTCATTCCGATCATTTTATTCCTGTCGATACTGAAGCCATACGCCCTGAGGATGTGGCATTAGCCCAACAATGGTGTAAGGAATATGCCTTAGATGCCCTTATTTCTGCCGATGGTGATGGTGATCGTCCTTTGATTTCCAATGCACAAGGTGAATGGTTACGCGGTGATGTTGCTGGTATTTTATGCGCGCAATATTTGCAGGCTGAATCCATTGTGACCCCGATTAGTAGCAACAGTGCGATAGAAAAATCGGCTTATTTTAAACAGGTTATACGCACCCGTATTGGCTCGCCTTATGTGATTGCGGCGATGAATGAATCCATGCAACAAGGTGAAACATCGGTGATGGGCTATGAAGCCAATGGCGGTTTTTTAATCGCCACGGATGTTGTGTTGCATGGTCAAACACTGACTGCTTTACCCACCCGTGATGCGATAATTGTGCCTTTAACTATTTTATTATTGGCTCAACATCAAAAGAAAACCATCACAGAACTCACCCAAACACTACCGCCTCGCTTCACCAGTAGTGGGCGTTTAAAAGATTTTCCCAACCCTATCAGTGCCGAGAAATTACAAGCCATGCAAGATACATCAATGGCTGAAACGATGTTTGGTCAATATTTCGGCAAAGTTTCCAACATTGATTTCACGGATGGTGTGCGTATCACCTTTGAAAATGATGAGATTGTGCATTTACGCGCTTCAGGCAATGCGCCTGAATTGCGTTGTTATAATGAAGCGAACACCGAAGCTCGTGCATTGACGATGAACCAAACATGTTTGGAACTGCTGGAAGCTTGGCGTTAAAGTCACCGATAGATTCTATTTGTCATCTACCCCACATCGCAGCACTATCCGCGCTCTGAAAAACAGCCCATATATACAAAGGACCCTATGTTTACAGGAATTATTCAAGATGTTGGCTCGATTGTTCGCATTGAACATGAAGACAAACAAAGCCACTTCACCTTTCAAACCACTTTGGATATGTCAGCTTGGCAACTGGGTGACTCAATTGCTGTGGACGGTTGCTGTTTAACCATCACGGATTTTCCTAAGCCGCAACAGTGGTGCGCTACCCTTTCCTTAGAAACGCTAAAACTCACCCATTTTTCATCAGCCAAGCTTTCGCAACAGGTGAATATGGAGCCTGCTTTGCGTGTTGGTGATGCCTTGGGTGGACATATCGTCAGTGGCCATATTGATGGACTTGCGACATTAAAAAACATAAAAAATATCGGTGAACATCGCCTACTATGCTTTGAACTACCGCGTGTTTTGGCAGCTTATGTGGTTAAAAAAGGTTCTGTGACGCTCAATGGCACAAGTTTAACCATCAATGATGTGAGTGATGCTTCTTTTACCGTTAATTTGATCCCACACACCTTAGCCCATACCAACCTCGGAGCCTTAGAGCTTCATGATAGAGTCAACATCGAAACGGATATGCTTGGGCGGTATGTTGAACGTCTGTTATCGTTTCAAAGCCCCAACACTTTCATACAAACAAAGGAGACCGAATGAGTCTTGCCAGTTGTGAAGAACTGATTGAAGAATTGCGTGCAGGTCGCATGATTATTCTTGCCGATGATGAAGATCGTGAGAATGAAGGCGATTTGGTGATGGCTTCTGAATGGGTCACTCCCGAAGCCGTTAATTTCATGGCAACCCACGGTCGTGGTCTCATTTGCCTTGCCATGGAGCCAGCACAAGCGGAACAACTCAATATTCCACTGATGGTTGCCAACACCAATGCCAAGTTTAAAACCAATTTCACGGTGTCTATTGAAGCTGCGGAAGGCGTGACCACTGGTATTTCGGCCTACGATAGAGCGCATACCATTCGCACAGCGATTGCTACGGATGCAACACCGCAAGATATTCATACACCGGGGCATGTTTTTCCTTTGGTTGGGCGTGATGGTGGTCTCTTGGTGCGTGCAGGGCATACCGAAGCATCCATTGATTTGGCACGCATGGCGGGCTTAAAAGCATCGGGCGTGATTTGTGAAATCATGAATGATGACGGCACCATGTCGCGCATGCCTGAGCTCAAAGTATTTGCCAAAAAACACAAGCTCAAGGTGGGTTGTATTGCCGATGTCATTCGTTATCAACTCAAGCATGAGTCTTTGGTCAAACGTGAAGTTGAAGTTCGTTTACCCACAGAGTTTGGCGAATTTCGTATGATGGGCTACACCAACCGTGTCGATGCTGCTGAACATGTGGCCTTGGTGATGGGCAATCCAACGCCTGAAAAAGCTTGTTTGGTGCGTGTTCATTCCGAATGTTTAACAGGCGATGTGTTCACCTCACGCCGTTGTGATTGTGGTTCACAATTACATGCAGCCATGCGCCAAGTTGCAGAGGCTGGTGAAGGCGTGATTTTATATTTACGCCAAGAAGGACGAGGCATTGGCTTACTCAACAAGCTCAAAGCCTATCAATTACAAGATGCAGGACACGATACAGTCGAAGCCAATGAAAAACTGGGCTTTAAATCCGATTTAAGAGATTATGGTATTGGCGCGCAAATTTTGCGTGATTTAGGCTTACGTAAGCTTGATTTATTGACCAATAACCCAAAGAAAATCATTGCTTTGGATGGTTATGGTCTTGAAGTGGTGGAACGTGTGCAGCTTGAAGTTGCTCCCCATGAAGAAAACATCAGTTATTTACAAACCAAACGTGATAAAATGGGACACATGATTAAAGCAGAAATTGGTGGTTCAGAATGAGTTTAGATGCCCCACTCTTGTCAGGAAATGTTGATGCTACGGGTATGAAAATTGGCATCGTTGTCAGTCGTTTCAACGAAGATATTACAAAAGAACTTGCCAAAGGTGCTGTTTCGGCACTGGTGGAGCATGGTGCAAAAAAAAGCGATATTGATGTGTTTTATGTTCCTGGGGCTTTGGAAGTCCCAACCATCGCATCGGCGTTGTATGAAACAGAACGCTATGATGCTTTGGTATGTCTGGGTTGCGTGATTAAGGGTGATACCGCCCATTTTGATCATGTCTGTCGTGTTGCCATGGATAGTATCGGACGCTTGGCACAAATCGGGGAAATTCCAGTCACCAATGGTATTTTAACCGTCGATACCCATGCGCAAGCTGTGGAACGTATCGGTGGCGCACATGGTCACAAAGGTGAAGAAGCAGCACTCACAGCCATTGAAATTGCCACAATTTTGAAAAACATTGGGGAAACATCATGAATCAAACCACGACATCAACGGGTTCTAATCGCCATTTGGCTCGCGAATCAGCTTTGGAAGTGTTGTATGCATGGCACAGTAGCGCGTATGACAATGGTGCGATTCCAGGCTTGATTGCTGGGCGCATGGATGAAGAGGATCGCAAGCAGCAAGATGTTGAATACATGCGCCTGATGGTGGGTGGGGTGCTTGATCACCGTGAAGACTTGGATGCTAAAATCAGCACCGTGATTAAACGCAGTTTACGCAGTATTGCGACCTTAGAATTGAATATTTTACGTCTATCAACTTGGGAACTGACCACACGTTTGGAAATTCCTTATAAAGTCATTATCAACGAAGCCTTGGAATTGGCACGTGATTATACCGATGAATCAGCACGCGGCTTTATCAATGGAGTCTTGGATAAACTTGCCAAACAACTTCGTAGTTCTGAAATCGAGAGTAAAAAATAAGAGGCAACACCGTGAATCAGTCAGAATCTTCCAACAACAAACCCCAACGTATTCTTTCAGGTATGCGCCCCACAGGGCGTTTACACCTTGGTCATTACAAAGGTGTCCTTGAAAATTGGCTCAAGCTTCAAGAAAAGGAACAATGTTTCTTTTTTGCTGCGGATTGGCATGCCTTGACCACCGATTATGCTAACCCTGAAGTGGTCAAAAATACCATTTGGGATATGTTGATTGATTGGTTGGCTGTGGGCATTGACCCTGAAAAAAGTACCCTGTTTATTCAGTCCGAAGTGCCTGAACATGCCGAATTGCATCTATTATTTTCATTCATGACCCCTTTATCATGGTTGGAACGTGTGCCAACCTATAAAGATCAAATTGAACAGTTGCGTGAAAAAGATTTGGGTACGTATGGTTTTTTAGGCTATCCACTGCTGCAATCGGCTGATATTTTGATGTATCGCGCCGATGCCGTGCCTATCGGTGAAGATCAAGTGCCACATATTGAATTGACCCGTGAAGTGGCTCGCCGATTCAATCATTTGTACCGCAAGGGCATTCCCCCCCTATTCCCAGAACCCCAATCATTGTTGATGCCAACCTCTAAACTCCCTGGTTTGGATGGTCGTAAAATGAGCAAATCCTACGGCAATACCATTGAATTGAGTGAGACTTGGAAAACGACCGAGAAAAAAGTCAAACAAATGCTCACCGACCCTGCACGCAAGTTAAGAACCGATGCAGGCACACCTGAAAAATGCCCCGTTTGGGATTTTCACACCGTCTATTCGAGCGACAAAGAAAAGGCATGGGTGCAAGAAGGTTGTACCACGGCGGCGATTGGCTGCGTGGATTGTAAGGGCTGCTTGCTCAAACATTTGGAAGAAGAGTTGCAACCCATGCGTGAGCGTCGGGCTGCAATTTCTGCTCGCCCTGATGATGTGCGGGACATCGTCAAAGCTGGTAATGAAAAGGCACGCAGTGAAGCATCACGAACTATGGAAAAAGTGCGTAAAAGTTTGAAAATGGGTTATCGGGTGTAACTGATATTCAACATGGCAGTTGCATACTTCACTCGTTCCCACCGTCCTCGGTGGGAACGGATACAGCGTAGGTATAAGTGCTCCCACGCAGGAGCATGGGAGCGAGAAATAAATTGTATAAGGGGATGAAAATGAATATTCATGGATTACACCATAGTGCTTATCGCTGTCGCGACTCCGAAGAGACTCGTGCTTTTTACGAGGATTTTCTAGGACTTCCACTCGCTGAAGCATTAAAAATAACGGGGGATGAAAACAGTAAAGATGGAGATGTACTCCATACATTTTTCCGAATGGAAGATGGCTCTTTTCTTGCATTTTTTGAGGCACCAAAAATCCCTTTTAATTTTAAACGGCAAAATGATTTTGATCTTCATATTGCTCTTGAGGCATCAGTAGAGTTTACCAATAAATTATTGAAAAAAGCTAGTGCTGAAAACCGAGAGGTAAGGGGACCAATCGATCATGGTGTTGGAATTTCGACTTACTTTCGTGACCCCAATGGATATGTTGTCGAGCTTGTAAATAAAACCAGAAAACATGATGAATTATTAGATCCTAAAAAAAATAATGCACAGAATAAGCTTCAGAAATGGCAAAATGAAAAAATAATTGAGCTTTAGGTGGCGGCATTTACCAGTCAAATCGAGAGGGGCTTCCATTAGAGGCTACCCTCATCAGAAGTCTGTGAATGTTTCGCATTCGCTCGTTTCCACCGTACTCGGAGGGAACCCCATACGGCGTAGGTATAAGCGCTCCCACGCAGAAGCATGGGAGCGAGAAAAAGAAGATGATGGAAAAGTCGTTGATTTAGAAAATGCGCCCACCGTTGGGTAGAATTAGTGAAATACGAGGATTTACGATATCAACAAGCCTTTTATACCCTGAATTCAAGTGCTACAGTACCTCAACCATGAAGTGATGGGAAAAAGGAAACTTATGAATACAACGATCATCATATTTGCTAATTCAGTTAAACATGGAGGATATTGCATTGCGGGTAAGGATGAACTTTTTCATCAATGGGTTAGGCTTGTCTCTAACGTAGAAGGCAAAGAACTTGATCATCGGTTTAAGGGCATTCAACCGCTTCAAAAAATTGAAATTAATTTTCCAAAGCATGTGCCTCTCATGACCCAACCTGAAAACCACCTCATGCCTGAAAAGTTATACAGCGCAGGTAGGCTTAAAATCAGTGATCTTATCAATTACTTAGATACTCCCAATAGTTTGTGGGGTAGAAAAAATTGCGTGGGACATGCTCAAGTAATCAATATTACGCATTCACTTTATCTTGTAAAAGTCTGTGACTTACATCTTTTTAGGACTTCTGAAGGTAAACGGCGTGCAAGATTTAACTACGCTGGTATTTGCTATAATCTACCTGTAACAGATCCCAATTTTGAGCAACACCTTGTTAAGCCTGAACATCGAGAGATACTTTGTGTAAGCTTGGGTGAAAAATATGATCCCGCAGGTGGTGAAAATTACTCACACTACAAAATTGTCGCGACTATCTTATGAAAGGCAGCCTATGAAAACATATACTATCGGCTTTACGCAAAAAGGAGCAAATAAGTTCTTTACGCTTATTAAGGATAATAATATATCCAAAATCATTGATATTAGGCTAAACAACCTATCTCAGCTTGCAGGTTTTGCCAAGCGTGATGATTTGAAATTTTTTCTATCTGAATTATGTAATGCGGATTACATTCATCTTGAGGATTTGGCACCAACAAAAGATATGCTTAGTGATTACAAGAAGAAAATAATCACATGGGATGCTTACGAAGATAAGTTCTTAAACTTAATAGCAAAAAGAAATGTTGAGCGCACTGTTAGTCAATCCATGTTAGATCATGCTTGCCTTCTATGTAGTGAGCATAAACCACATCACTGCCATAGAAGGCTTGTCGTAGAATATCTAAACAAGCACTGGAATACAGATATTGAGGTGGTGCATTTAACATGAGCATACAAAAAATACCCACAGTACTCATAGCTTATCCCAAAGATTTTTTATGCTATGGTAAATTTGAAAGAAAGTTGCTAAATATTCTTTCAAATTTCAACCAATTTTATATTGCCTATATGACAGATGATAATAACTTCATTAACAAGCACTTATCATCGGATAAAAGAGTGAATGATCCGATAACATCTTCCATTGATCCAGAGCATTTAAATAAAATTAGTCATGCTATTATATTTAATGATGGTGAAACGTTTAATCACCTCATTGATAATGCAAAAAAACAAGGCATTAGGTCACGAGTTATTGATGCACCTATCACCAAGGTAGTCAATAAAGATAAAGCTGATAAATATGATATATATATTGGTCGTGGCTCAAACTGGGGAAATCCTTATGCCGTTGGATTTGGGGCTTCACCAGGGGAAGAACAAAATGATCGAGACGAAGCCATAAGAAAATATAATTATGATTTTGAAAGAGGATTTCTGAAAAGTAGTAAAAAAGATTTTTTACAGCTTAGAGGTAAAGTTCTTGCTTGCCACTGTAAACCCTTAGCATGTCATGGTGATGTTATTGCTGATTATTTGAATGCACTGGATGATGGGAAATAATTGGATAAATATGCAAGAAAAACATGCACCGTTGAAGCCTGATATTGACACAAGCCCAGAAACCCAAACCCCTGATTTACCTGATGCTTCACAACTCGTCGATATGCACGATATACCCCTAAAAGAGATGGAAACAATATGATAAAAAAAACTGATGAAAAAAAACAGCAAGAACCTCAAATAGAAACACCAACAGGCGAGCGTATCAATCGTTTTATCGCTACCTGTGGCTTATGCTCACGCCGCGAAGCTGATCGCTGGATTGCTGCGGGTCGCGTGGCGATCAATGGCAAAGTGATTGAACAGCAAGGTATCAAGGTCAAGCTAGAAGATGTGGTGAAAGTGGATGGTAAAGTCATCTCCAAACACGAAGAAAAGACGTATTTACTTTATTACAAACCCAAAGGTTTTCTATGTACAAGACGTGATGATAAAAAACGTCCGCTCATTTATAACCAGTTACGCATTGCTGCCAATGTCCAATCCATTGGTCGCTTGGATATGGATAGTGAAGGCTTGTTATTGCTCACCGACGATGGGGCATTGGCACAAAAACTCACCCATCCCAGTTATAAAATTCCCCGTCAATATCGGGTTCGTATTACCAGTCAACTCAGCCTTGAAAGTTTGGAAAAACTTCGTTCTGGCGGCATTGATATGGGAGAGGGTGACATCAGTGATCCTTGGGAGCTTGTCGTTAACAGTGAAAGCAAAGGGCATAGTTGGATTACCCTCACCATTTATCGCGGTCGTTACCGTGAGGTTCGGCGCACGCTTAAAGCCTTAAAACATGAGGTTCGCCGATTGATTCGCACACAGTTTTCCAATATGCATCTGGATCAAGAAATTCGCCCTGGGCAGTGGCGCGCACTTAAAGCTGGCGAAGTGAGTCGTTTACAACAAGCTGTTTCCCGTAAAAATACGAAAAAAAAACCCCTTAAAGTATCAAAATCGCGGTGTATTGAAGGATTCACCCTGCGTCATCTCATTGACTGTATGAAGCAACCATTCAGGCGGCACACCATCTTGTGCCGTTTGTAACACTTCGGTCACCACCTTAAATCCACCGCAATGTTGACGTATCAAGGCACTGGTTTGAATGCCTTGATCCAACAAAGCCAGATAATCACGTGACTGTTTTTTCCCATGACTCATGCTGAAATCGGTAAGCCACTGCTGCGCGGCAGCTTCCTTGCAAGCTTGCGAATAACTCACCCCATGCTTCTCAGGAATATCCGTTATGTCTTGACCTTCATCACCTTGTGTTGACAGCGCAAGGGGTTCAGGTTCTGTTTTAGTTTCAATCTGTGTGGCATGCTTGGTCGATACAACGTGATGTAGGTCATCGGCTTGCTGACTTCGACCTTGAAAAAAACCATAAATTGAAGCTGAAACAATCAATACTCCCAACACCACTGAAAGTGTTATTTTTTTCTTATTTTTATCTTTTTCTACAATGTCATGGGAGCTATGCCCCCCACGCTCTTTTTTTTCAGTCGAGGATTCTGGAATGTGAGAAGGCTCAACTTGCTCACCATCGTGTTTTTTTTCTTGGGAGGCTTCGGGCATAGGCACATCATCTTGAAGGGATTGAAAAATAACAATCTCAATGGCTTCACCACAGTCCTTACATTTGACCATGCGCCCTGCCGCAGCACGGACTTGTTCATTAACGCGATATTTTTTATGACAATGCTGACATTGAATATATTCCATAAGCTTCTATAAGCAGGAATGATACCGATTCAAGTTCATTTTACACTTTCATCAACCGACACAGATACAGCATCACAACCTTGCACAATGCCATCTTTGGCATCTTCAACCAAGCAGCGGAGTTCATCCAAAGCATCGCTGTGTCCAGCCTGCATCAAGCCCAAAACATAATGTTCAATGGCACGTGGAATCGTCGTTGGCTCATCTTTTTCACCACGTGAAAACACAATCATACCATTTAAAAATGATTCAAAATCTTCACTTGTAATTTTTTCGTAATTTTTATTACTTGGCCCCGCCATGTATGCCTTGATTTGGCTACTGCTTAACTTCAAGCCACCCAACTCAAAAATTTCTTTCATTTCAAAATGTCTAAGGTTCTGTGCAATACTAATTTTTTTAAGGATTGTGTTGTTTTTCATGGTTATAAGCCCTTTTAATGTCAATCTATTGAATTCAGCCACACCCTATCGTAGCTTAAGTATCAATGTACCTCTCCTATCCCGTCATGCCCGAAATCTTGTATCGGGCATCTAATAATAGACCCTCGGCACAAGCACTCGAGGGTGAGTGCGCTCGTGAATGGTCGCAATAAGTGTGGTTTAAGTCCGCACCGAAGTATGCCATAGACCTCGTAGCTGAAAGTAACTGCGTCATCGTGAGGTGGGGTGGAGAGCAACTGGATGCAAAATGGCAGTCCGCAGTAAAGCGAACCTGTTTCGGCAGTGTGAAATGGCGAGCCTGCTCACTCATGGCGAAGCCTGTAAAAGCACCGTAAGCGTTGAGAGTGGTGAATCAAACGACTTATGGATTTCATGATGTGGTTGGGGGCGGAATGTCAGGGATGTTGTGACAGATAAGCGAGGAGAGCTGCGTATTTGTGATGTAATACGTAGCAGTCAGAGCCTTCATAGTATTGCAAGTTGTTATCATAGTTTTGTAGATGACCGTTTCTGTTATGAACGGCAAGCGAACCGCGCGGGAGGCAGTCGGCATCGAAGAAGGCATGTTAGTGATAGTAACGGGTGGAAAGTAAAACCATTCATAGAGAAGGGGGGAGGAAAGTATACTTCAACCTTTCATAATCTGAATTTTTTCAAAGCTTTGAAAATTCATGGTTAGGAAGGAATCAAGGGTAGTAGGTTAAATCTGAATTTTCATGCATAATTCTT
>NVWS02000039.1 GCA_002746295.2 Zetaproteobacteria bacterium | reverse complement strand
CCTTTCATCGGCTTATCAATATACAAGGTATGCAAACTGGGGGCATCAAAGCCTGTTAGCCACATGTCCCGCACAATCACCAATTTAAGCGGATCATCAGGGTGTTTCATTCTGTCTGCCAGCGTTTTTCTTTGCGCTTTGGTTGTATGATGCTTGGCTATTTTAGGACCATCGGATGAGCTGGAAGTCATCACCACTTTAATCACGCCTTTATCCAGATCATCACAATGCCAGTCAGGCTTTATCTTGATAATTTCAGCATACAAATCAGCTGCAATACGACGGCTCATGGAAACAATCATGCCCTTGCCATCAAACACGGCTTGGCGTTGTTCAAAGTGCCTGACAATATCCTGAGCAATATTCTTAATGCGATTTTTGCTGCCGATTAAGGCTTCTAACTGCGTCCATTTTGACTTGGATTTTTGAGTGTTGCTTAAATCATTTTGAGCCAATTCATCATCTAACTTTTCAACCAGTTGTTTGCCTTCCTCGCTCAAATTGACCTTGGCTAAACGGCTTTCATAATAGATCCGCACCGTTGCACCATCTTCCACTGCCTGAGCAATATCATAGACATCAATATAATGACCAAAAACGGCAGGGGTGTTGGTATCGCTGCTTTCTATTGGCGTACCCGTAAAGCCTAAATAGGTGGCATTGGGCAAGGCATCACGCATATATTTGGCAAAGCCATACACCACTTTTTTACCCACCACATGACCTTGCGCATCTTTATCATCAATGGTCTTTGCCTTAAAGCCATACTGGGTGCGGTGGGCTTCATCAGCAATCACAACGATATTTTCTCGCTCCGATAAAGTATCGAACACATTGCCCCGTGTTCCATCAGCTAAAGAGGCAGGCTGAAATTTTTGGATGGTGGAGAAGATCACCCCACCCGAGGCGACTTGTAATAACGCTTTGAGTTGATCACGGTTTTCTACTTGTTTGGGTTCTTGGCGTAATAACTGAGTCGATGCAGCAAAGGTATCAAATAACTGATCATCCAGATCATTGCGGTCGGTAATCACTAAAATGGTGGGGTTATCCAATGCCAGCACAATCTTTCCCGTAAAGAACACCATCGACAGCGACTTGCCACTGCCTTGGGTATGCCAGACCACGCCACCTTTGCGGTCGCCTTTGGGCTGATTCTTTACCCCAGCCACGCCATCATAACCGGCAGGGTTTTCCATTATCTGACCAGAACGTTCGTTCCCACGATCCTGCTTGGGAACGCATATCTCACCCAACACAGCACCCGTATGCCCCGTTGCCCGAAGTGTCGATTCCACCGCACGATTCACCGCATAATATTGATGGTAGGCGGCTAATTTTTTAACCGTTTCAATCGTCACCACACCCGTTTTAGGATCTTCGGTTTTCGATTTTTCAAACACAATAAAATGACGGATCAAATCCAGCAGGGTGGCTTTATTCAACATCCCCTTCATCAAGGTTTCCAACTGGCTGACCAGATGCGATGCCTCTTCCTTGCCATCGGCGGTTTTCCACGCCATAAAACGGCTCAAACCTGCCGAGAGTGAACCCGCTTTGGCTTCCAACCCATCCGAAATAATCATCAAACCATTGGTGGTAAACAGGCTGGGAATGGTCGCTTTATAGGTTTGCAGTTGTTTGTAAGCCGATTTAACCGAGGCGTTTTCATCGGCGGCATTTTTTAGCTCAATCACCACCAAGGGCAAACCATTCACAAACAACACCACATCGGGGCGTTTATTCACCCCGTTTTCAATCACAGTGAATTGATTGGCGACCACAAAATCATTATTTTCAGGATGGGCAAAATCCACCAGCCAAACCAGATCACCCCGTTGGCTACCGTCTTTTTGATAGCTCACCTTCACCCCCTCGGTGAGCATTCGATGGAAGCTCTCGTTATTGGTGAGCAATTCGGGAGAATGAATGCGGCTGATTTCTTTGGTGGCCTCGATTTGGGCATCATGGGGAATAGAAGGGTTTATTCTGGCGATGGCATCCGTTAAGCGACCCGCTAATAAAACATCTTCAAAGCTACTGCGTAACGGATTGTCGCTATCGGGGGCAATATCAGGTGCATAAATGTATTCATAACCCTGTTTTTCCAGTAGTTCGATGCAGAATTCTTCAATGACATTTTCAGTAATTCGGCTCATGCCTCAGCCGCCGTAAACGCCTTGTACTCATTGACATAGGCTTGTTTGTCCACATTAAACAATATTTCACTGGCAGGATACGAATAATCCCCCATTACAAACTCACCGAAAGAATCATCCCACTTTTCAAAACACTATTAATACTGGGCGTTGTCCCCAGTTCTACCGCATTGCTTGTGCAAATCTCTTTACCCACCGTTTCCAGCAAGGCTTTTGCATTTTCCAACGAGTGACTATGGTAATTCAAGTATAGAATTATCATTTCTATATCCCCCAATCGTCATCCTCGAATGCTTGTATCGAGGATCTATCATCAGATTCCCGATAAAAGATTTCGGGAATGACGTGGTGATTTAATACTTGAATCACTATAGCCCCCCCCCTTTCTTACGCTTTTTCCCGCTTCACACGCGGCTGAATGCCTGTGGTTAAGGTGTAAGGAATGGTGTTTAGTTCCTGAGCGACACAAGAAACGGTATGTCGCTCTCCCCAAAACATGACTTCTTCACCAGCCTGAATACCACTATCAGAACAATCCAATAGACAATAGTCCATGCAGACACGCCCAATCATGGGCAGTTTATCTTGTCCATGGAAAGCAGCACCTTGATTGGAAAGGTCTCGCGGTAAGCCATCACCATAGCCCATGCTCACTACGGCAACTTTCATCGCAGCATCTACGATGTAGCTTGCGCCATACGATATAGATTCACCTTGAAGAACATCACGAATTTGCATCACACGTGCTTTTAAGGTCATCACAGGTTTCAAGCCCATGGACTTATTCTCCATGGGTTCAATGCCATACAGTGCCAAGCCAGGGCGCACTACATCAAAACAAGCTTCGGACATGGCAGCTATGCCTGCACTGTTTAACAATGATGCACGCATGCCCTGTGGTAAACCTGATACCATCGTTTGAAATATTTGAAGTTGTTGCTGGTTCAATGGGTGGTCAGGTGTGTCCGCACAAGCCAAATGCGACATGATGCCCATCACATCAATATTGAATTGCTCACACTTTTGCTTTAATGCTTGCCAGTCCATACAGCCCAAACGATTCATGCCTGTATCAACTTTCAGCCAAATACTTGATTCAAAGCCTTCTTTTTGAAGGCATTCAGCTTGCCATATTTCAGTCAACACGGGTGTTAAATGATATTGCACTGAAAGTTTCGCATCTTCACCATCAAAAACACCCGATAACAGGGTGATTTGAACATCTTTACCAAGCAATTGGCGCAATTGAACACCTTCTTTGGCATCCGTAACAGCAAAAGAGCGGCAAGCTTGCTCATACAAACAAGGAGCAATCAACGAGATACCATGCCCATAGGCATTGGCTTTGACCACAGCCATGACTTCGGCATTTCCAGATTTTTCACATAAAACATGATAGTTATGGGCAAGATTTTCTAAGGAAATAGAAGCAATGGCAGGGCGCATTGGTAATCAAGAAACCAATAGTATTTTTTCAGCGCGTTGTAAGTCTTCGGGTGTATCCACGCCCAAACAATGAAAGTCCCCCACTGTGACGGCCATAAGATAGCCATGATGTAACACACGAAGTTGCTCCAGTTGTTCCGCTGCACCACTATCACATTCCTGTAAGGCACGATAATTCAATAAAAAATCCTTACGGTAGGCATACAAACCCACATGCTGTAAGGCTTGCGCCACCCCTTCTTGACGCGGAAAAGGAATCGCGGAACGACTAAAATACATCGCCTTGCCTTGCCCGTTACACACCACTTTGACCACATTGGCATCATACAAATCTTCATCACGCAACAAAGGGTGCGCCAAAGTTGCCATGGGTAGGCTTGCATCGATTTCAAAAGGCTTCACCACAGCACGAATCGCAGCAGGGTCAATCAAGGGTTCATCGCCTTGGACATTCACCACAATATCACAATCCATATCCTGAACGGCTTCTGCCAAGCGTTCACTGCCACTTTGATGTTCGGTTTGACTCATAAAGACATCACAACCTACTTTACGCGCTATATCAGCAATCCGTTCATCATCGGTGGCAACAAAGACATCACCAATCGCCGCTTGTTTGGCGCGTTCAATCACATGCAGCAACATGGGCTTGCCTGCCAAGTTCGCTAAGGGTTTACCAGGAAAACGCGTGGATGCAAAGCGTGCAGGAATGCCCACTATAACTTTTGATGTATGCTTCATTTGTTCCTCCGAAGCTTAAAAAAATAACTCAAGCCCAGTGCCACCCATTCAGCTTACTGCATCCAAATCAAATGCTGTATGTAAAGCGCGAACTGCAAGTTCAACATACTTTTCATCCACCACCACAGTGACTTTAATTTCACTGGTTGTAATCATTTGAATATTGATATTTTCCTTCGATAACACATCAAACATTTTACGCGCAACACCAGCATGTGAGCGCATACCCACACCAATAATGGAAACTTTAGCAACGGTATCATCGCCTTTCACCTTCTTGGCTTTTAATTCTGTACACAGTGTGTTCAATAACTTCATGGTCGCATTATAATCGTCACGCGGCACGGTAAATGTAATGTCTGTATAATCCTGTTCACTCACATTTTGAACAATCACATCCACATTAATATCAGCATCAGCAACGGGGCCTAAAACACGGCTGGCAATACCTGGTTGATCAGGAATGCCTTGGATGGTGACCTTGGCTTCATCTCGATGATAGGCAACACCTGTAATTTCTGCTCGTTCCATAGCTGTATCCTCACCTGTGACCATCGTTCCTTGTACATCTTCAAAGCTTGAACGCAAATGAATCGGCATATTAAAACGCATGGCCATTTCAACACTGCGTGTTTGCAATACTTTTGCGCCCAAAGATGCAAATTCCAACATTTCTTCATAGCTGATTTGATCAATTTTGGAAGCTTGTGCCACAATACGAGGGTCGGTGGTATAAATGCCATCCACATCGGTATAAATATTACAGACATCCGCTTTGATTGCCACCGCCAATGCCACTGCTGATGTATCAGAACCACCACGCCCCAATGTAGTGATATTTCCAGCTTTATCACTGCCTTGAAAACCAGTCACTACGGGAACTTCACCTACTTCGATATGGGCAATCAAATGGTCACTTTGAACATCTATGATACGGGCGCGTGCATGACTACTATCGGTGCGAAACCCTGCTTGATAACCATTGTATGAATAAGATTTGATACCCAAATGATGCAATTCAATCGCCAAAAGTGCCGCACTGACTTGTTCACCCGTGGATACAAGTGCATCCAATTCACGACAAGGTGGGCTTGCATCTATTTCTTTCGCCAAACCCAACAAACGATTGGTTTCACCACTCATCGCTGAAACAACAACGGCAACCTTACGCCCCAGTAGCAAGTCTTTTTTGATGATTTTAGCCGTCGCACGAATCCGTTCCAATGAACCCATGGATGTACCACCATACTTGTGAACAACTCTCATCATGGGCTTCCGACAGGCATGGTGGCAATGGCAAGTTTACCCATCCCCAATTCACGTATTGTATCCATCACAAACACCGTCCGCTTATGTAAAGAGTTGGCATCCGCTCTTAACACCACCCGCATATTGGGATCACCCTTGCTAATGTTCAAAATACGGCGACGCAAATCTCCATCTTCTACGGCTTCTTCCTGCACATAAAGTTGACCTTTGGCATCGACACTGACCAAGACCTCTTTCATTTGTTTATCTTGGCTACTGGCTTTACTGGAGGGTAATTCCAATTTTAAACTATTAGAAACCGTAAAGCTTGTAGATACCATAAAGAAAATAAGCATTAAAAAAACCACATCTACCAAGGGGGTCATTTCAACAAGGAAGTCAGCCCGCTTGCGCTCTCTTAGTTTCATTCACGATCGCCTTTTAATAGATCAACAAAACGCAAAGCATGCTCTTCAATTTCAATCACAAAGCCACCCACGCGCGCTTCAAAAATACGGTAAGCTACCATCGCAGGAATCGCCACGGATAAACCTGCTGCTGTGGTATTCAATGCTTTGGAAATACCGCCTGCCAACACATCTGCTTTACCCACGCCTTCAATGGAAATCACTTGAAACACCTCAATCATACCCATCACAGTACCCAACAAACCCAACAGGGGAGAAATGGCTGCAATCACACCCAAGACACCAATATAACGATCCAAATGCGCAACCTCTTGCCGCCCCACTTCTTCCAAAATTTCTTTCATGATTGATCGTTTTACACCACGATTTTTCAATGCCAACCATAAAATTCGACTCATGGCAGTATTGTTTTTTTCGCATTTCTCAAGTGCTTCTTGTGCATTCCCTGCGCGAATGGAAGCTTCAATGGCTTCAATATCCTTGATTGGAACCACGATAGAACGACGTAGGCTCCAACTTCGTTCAAAAATAAGTGTGACTGTCACGATGGAAACTGCCAGCAGAATATACATCACAATTCCGCCCTGATTGATAAAGTCGTACACGCCCTACCCCCTGCATTTTAAAGATGGTCGCGGATTATAGAAACAACTTGACCCACTGCAATGCGGCATCATATTTTTGATGTTTTAAAGATGAAAATAATAACACTTTATGGGCTTGTCGTTGAGGATACCAAAACACCGCGCCCTTGCTGGTATCCCAAATACCTGCCCCCACGCTCTGATAACGCTGCACCACATCGGGCTTTGGAAACCCAAAGTGATTGCGATAACCTGTTTGGGCGATGACATATTTTGGGCGTGCCGCTTGTACAAAGCTCTCAGTGCTGGATGTTCGACTGCCATGATGTGGCATCAACATCATATCATAATGAGTAATAGCATGTTGTGTCAGCAGTATTTTTTCAACAGGTTTCTCCATATCACCCGCAATCAACAGGCGTTTTTGATTGGCCAATACAATCGAACATACCAACGATGTATTGTTATCATTGTTGGGTGCATAAGCTTTTGGAGGCCATAAAACATGTACTTTTACCCGACCCAATGCCAACACATCACCTTGTTTTAACCAACGAATCTTGCCACCTGTCGATTGTATGCGATGAATCAGCGTCTGGAGTGTTTTATCTCGGTGATTCACAGGCACATCTGCCAACCAAAGTTCATGCACACTGCGTACTGAATCCATCAATCGAAGCGCACCACCATCATGATCGGATTGTGCATGGCTTAGCATCAATACATCAATATGTGTTTGCCCCAAAGCTCTCAAACCCGTCGCAACGGTAGTGCCACCATTAAACCGACTTCCCTTGCGCCCAGGTACATCCACCACAAACACATGCGCTTTTCCCTCTGGCATGGCTTGAATCAAGGATGCAGCAGCACCCTGCCCCACATCCCAAGCCACCCATAAGGTTTCACGCGGTGCTTTTTCTTGCATCAGAAGGACAACATAGAACATCACAACACAAGCCATCAAAAACATGCTTTTTTTCTGTTTCTGTTGCCTCATACCCCATATTGCAAGTATTATCATTGATAATAGATACAGACCATGCCACCACCAAGCTGCTCCAGACACCCATAAGTTCCCGCCCCACCATTGATGGATATGTAACAAACATTGATTCCCCATATCAATGCCCAAACCAGCCCAGTGCATCAGCCCACTGGCACCATCATGCCAACCCAATAGGGCCATCATTTCACCCAGTAATGCCATCGGTAAAACATACAAGCTATACAAAGGTACAAGCAACACGTTGGCAACAAGACTCCAAACTGGAATACGCCCAAACACTTCAACAATCAAAGGAAGTGTTGCCAAACTGGCAACCAAGCTCACATACATCATACTTTTAAGGTAAGCCCAAATTTTACTTTGTGATGATGCCGAAGCTTGCATAAACATCAGCAATGCCAACGTCGCAGAGAAGGATAACCACAATGATACGGATGTGATGGAAGCAGCATCCCAGCATAATATCAACATCAAAGCCGCCAATAAAATATTGATGGGGGCATAACGTGCGCGCAACCACCAAGCCAGTGCCGCTGCGGCCAACATCAAAGCCGCCCGCTGCGTCGGTAAAGGCCAAGATGCCAGTGTTGCATAAGCCACCGCTGCCCCAATACCAGCCACCAAAGCATAAGCTTTCACAGGTATATGAATCATCCATGCTTCACGTCGAGTGAGAAAATAAAACGTCAAAAAACCAGTCCAAGCAGCGACCATACCGACATGCAAACCCGAAATTGCCAACAGGTGAGCTGCACCTGTCGCTGCAAAGGCATCTTGGATATGTATGGGAATAGCATAACGTTCTGCCAACAACAATGCCGATAAGATGCCACGTTCTTCCATATCTTTTGGCAACACCGAGCGCACCTTCGCACGCATGTTATCCAGCATGCTTTGTTGCGATGATATGAGTGTCCAACCGCCATAAACACTCCCCATCAAGGCAATGTGTTGCTTAAAACAATAGGTCTCATAATCAAAACCACCTGGGTTTTGATGGTTATGGGGTGGGTGTAGCTTCAATATGACGTGAATTCTTTGCCCTTCTTTGGGTAAGTTCCCATAAGACCAAAGATAAGCATCCACACGTCCATGCAATATTTGACCATCATCACGCACCAGATGCTGCAAACGCAAGCGTGTGGATGAACCGCGAAATTGTATATGCTCAATATCTGCTTGTACGGAAATTTTCTGATCCACCCAGCTGGCATCATAATGGGTTTGCCAAACGTCATGTAAAAAAGTCACACTTCCCCAGAGCATGCCAGCCAACATCCATAAACAAAAATAGCGGTGTGAAGACACCGCTATCCATAACAACAATATAATCATCACGCCCATATCCCATTGCCATGACACCCACTCCAAGCGAACCAAAGCAATACCCAGCACCCAAGCCAAAGCAGGCATGAGTATAGGTATATGCAAGCGTTGCATCATGCCATACAGAATGGTATCAACGCTCTTTCATGGGAATATACGCTTGACCTTTTTCGCCCGTATAAATTTGTGTAGGTCGATAAATACGACTGACACCCAATTGTTCTTTCCAGTGCGCCAACCACCCTGAAACACGTGCGACAGCAAAAATAGGTGTAAATAAATCCGTTGGAATCCCCAACTTTCGATACACAATACCAGAGTAAAAATCGACATTGGGGCAAATGCCTTTCGCGCCCAAAGTGCTACGTGAAAGTTCTTCAATACGACTGGCAATTTCATACGTCGGATCTTCACCCATTTCTTGCGTCAATTGCACATAAAGCTCTTGCAATAAAACAGCGCGAGGGTCTTTGGTTTTGTAAATCCGATGCCCTAAACCTGAAATTTTCTCTTTCTTAGCTAATTTTTCATGCAAATATGATTCAACCCGATCAACAGTACCGATCTCATCTAGCATGTGTAATACATCTTCATTGGCACCACCATGCAATGGTCCTGATAATGAACCAATGGCAGCGCTGATGCACGTATAAGGATCAGCCAATGTTGAAGCTGTGACAATGGTGGAAAATGTACTGGCATTGAGTGTATGTTCTGCATGCACAATCAATGCCACATCCATGATACGTTCCATCAAGAGGGTGGGTTCGTTACCTGTTAACATATACAAAAAATTCGCTGCATGGGATAAATCATCACGCGGTGGAATCGGATCATCGCCTTTACGCATGCGTGCGTGAGCTGCCACCAAAGTTGGTAATTTAGAAATAAGATTCAAACACACTGAACGTATTTGTTCAACTGTTAAATCACCGTGAGACAAAGGGTAAAACATACCCATCGCAGCAACAGTGGTTTGCAATGAATCCATCGGATGTGCTGATTCTGGAAAACATTTCATCATATCTCGAATGCGAAACTTTACACGACGATGATGACGTAATTTCTCATGCACTTCCATTAATTCTTGCTGGGAAGGAAGGTGACCATAAAGCAATAAAAAAGATGTTTCTTCAAATGATGATTGCTCTGCCAATTCTTCAATGTTAATGCCACGATATTCCAAGTGACCGATTGTTCCATCCACCGATGAAATCGCAGATTTTGTCACGGGTATACCCGCTAAACCTGGGGAATAACATCCAATATCTTGATTTTTTTCCATCATAACTGCACTCCTTTTTTTCTCTACAATACTTTATATGAATCACTTGAATTCAGGTCATTTATAAAATGGCTGAAATGTATTCTTTTCGGCTATTCACTCTATCCACTTCACTCTTGCTTATGCGATTCAGTAATTGTAATCGCAAATCAATTTCTTTAAGTGATGCATACGAATCAATGAGAACAGGATTACAGTGAATTTTAACAATATTTACAAGCTGCTGGTCAATGAAACAAATATCTTCTTTAAGTTTATCTTTCAATCCACTGACTCGTTTATCTATAAATTCACGCGCTTGTTCCACCTTGATCTCACGAAACTTCCGCTTCCGCTTCTCAGCAGTACCTATATGTTTAGAAATAGCCCAAATAGAGGTCGCTGTAAAACCCAGTATAGGCAAAGCCCAAGGCAGGCTAAGTAGCGTTGATACTGATGATAATACAATCACTGAACTTGTTCCTCCTACTGAACCCGCCGCCGCTCCAGATAACAATAAACCAGCATCCTTCATGCGGCTAAGACCTTTATCAATGACATTAAAAACACGCTCTTTGTTATTTGATATTGCACACATATTGGCAAAATTTTCTTCCACATTCATCAAGTCCATGGCACTACTGTGTAATTTATGATGCTCTTTCTCAGAGAATGAAACAAATGTTTTATTCCAAAACTCAATTTTACTTTTAATTTTATGTTTAAATTTTTGCAATTCATGATTGCAAATCAACTCACATTCAGCTTGGTCAAATGATTCCCATTTTCTATCCAAATCATAATCATCACCCAGTTCATCGACCCTTCTTTCAATCGCTTCACTTAGCTTATGAATAAGCATTTGCTGAAATTCTTCAAAAGCAAGCAGTAGCTCTTCGTAATCTAATTTCAATCGCGCTCTGTACTCATTCAAACGACTCGATGTGTCCGTTTGATAAACATCTGTGATTCTTTCTAAGACTCCTTTGATAGCAATAAGTCCACTTAGTTTGTTTTCCTGCTTTAAAGCTGACTCAACCCTTTGTAAATAACTGCTTGATTGTTTCTCTAATTTCAATTCAAGGCGACCCATAGAATTTTCTAGCCAAGCCTCATAATCACCAGATGCGTGTAAATTTCGAGCAACTTGTTGCAATTTTTCAATAAAATCTATATATCCATGACCATCGGCAAGAGAAACACGGTTTTTAATATCAAAACGAGAATCAAAACCAAATATTTTAATATCATGCATCACCTGTTTATGATCGACTTTCTGAGCAACTGATGTTAGCCAAAGACGCGCTTCATTCATGAGTTTTATCTTTGAAGCTTCAGATTCCAAGTGATCAATATGCGTGATGACAACAAGCAATTTTATGGTGGCACTCTCACTCAGAATCTTTGTTAAAAATTCTTTTTCCGAATGCGTGCCAAATTTATCTGCCCTCATCACAAAAATAATGCAGTGTGCATGCCGTGCATCATCAAGCGTAATCTTCTCGCGTAGTTGAAATGGATCATTCAATCCAGGTGTATCAACCATTACGGCACCTTTTTCTAAATAAGGAATCGGTAAACCCACAAATACTTTTTGAATCAGAAGTGCGCGACTCCCGCCTGCTGTTAAATATTCAAACAGCTCTAGCGTAGAACCGATGGATTCAATTTTTTCGCCAGGTTTAAAGTCAGCATGTTGAATAATATTTTCAAAATTATTCAATGCTCTTGCAATCATAGGATCATCTATTTTATTTTTAAAATACGCTCTCACCTTTTGTAGGTCATCCTCACAAATCCACTGCGCATGATAAACGGGTAAAGGACTGTGATAAATTTCAATGGATGACGCTGTAGTTGCAACACTTTCACCCGATGGACTAATTTGTCTACCAACCAACAAGTTAAAAAGCGAACTTTTTCCATGCTTTACTTCACCACAAATAACAATTCTAAATTTTCCTGGTTGAATCTGATCAGAAAAATCATTGGCTAAATTGATAAGCTCAACATCGTGTATTTCTTCTGCAAATATTTTACTGGCAGATATTTTTTTTGTCGCCTTTTCATTAAGAATACCACGAAGGGTCCCTATTTCAGCCAGTCCAGTCGTAGCTTTCTCTTTACGCCAAACTTTACCAATATTCTCAAAAACACCTTTAGCTGAAGTTACAAATAATGATGACCTTTCATGCGTAACAGCAAAAGCCTTACTTTTTTCTTGCAAAGCATCCATACGATCCCAAAACTCTAATGTTCTAATGCCCAATGAATCGATCATTCCTTTTATAAGCTGCAACACCCCAACCGATGATGTCAATATATTTGCAGCCTCTAACATCGTCACCAATGCATTCGCAATATCTTTTCTTCGGTCATTCGATAAAGCACTTTTCTCAATGGATTTATGAAATTTCATACAGAGTTTAGGCGTAAATTCAATGGGTGAAAGAATACCATAGAAAAATTTCAGACGGTTGATAGAATTTTGAATATATTCCTTATCTACACAGGTAACAATGGCATTTTCATAAGCCTTTATTTTAGCTATGGTTAATTCGCCGTCCTGATTTGCGATGGCTGATAAAATAATAAGAAGCAAATCACGATAGTCATCCACAGTATCCACATCATTAAATTGCGTTATAGATGTTTCAATCGTCATCTCATCAGGAATATTAAGTTGAGGAAATGAAAAATCTTCTTTCGAATTTAAAAAAATACTCACCTGACCTCCAAGCTATAGTTATTCAAGTATAGAACTATCATTTCTATATCACCCAATCGTCATCCTCGAATGCTTTTATCGAGAATCTATCATCAGATTCCAGATACAAGCACTCTGAAATGACGTGGTGATTTAATACTTGAATCACTATATAGCCCAACCATACAGTTTAAAGTTCATTAAAATTTGTATCATCAATGCACTTTATCATAGGTGACAGAATGAAAGAGAAACCAGCAGCAATCGAGTCAAATTTCAGGGCTGATCATCCAAAGGCACTTTTTTTTCTTTTTCCAATGCTTCTAAGGCACGCTTTCGCCCTTGTTCTTCCACAAAAAAAGTTAAGTTAGCAACCAACAATGAATAAAGCGCAATACCAAAAATCATGGTAAAGACGGCGACAATACGACCACTTGTTGTCATCGGGTAAATATCGCCATAACCCACTGTTGTCAAGGTCACAAATGCCCACCACAAACCATCACTGATCGTCCCAAACTGCTCATTCACATCATGTTCAAGAAAATAAACGCTTGCCCCAAATACAAATACAAAGCCAAAAACCAGGGTCATGGCAGCTGGAAAGCTATCTTGTGATAAAACAACCAAGTTTAACAAACGTTTTCGATTGGCACGAATCAATACGCCAATACGCAAAGCGGGTAGCAAACGCATCACCCGCAATGCGCTAAAAATACGCAATAAGGGCGAGGCAAACAATACAATCAATACCAAATCAAGCCAATTTTTCTTTAAATATAATTGTCGATCTTCAGATATATTCCAACGCGTAGCAAATAATACAAAAAATAGAACCAATACGGCGGGGTCAGCCCAAGCGGGTGCTGCATGCCAAAAACCAACCGTAACGGCTACAACGGTACTAACAAACAACAAGCCATCTAAAATTCGCCCTAAGTAACGATGTCGTGCCGCAGGCATAAGCTAGTGATCGCTTGATTTATGACCAAAATAAAGTGCCAACGACACCAAGAAAATACCAGCACCCATATACAAAATATTCAATGGATCATCAAAAGTGACGTGCAATACATTTTTGAAAAATGCCACAATGAGAATCATCAAAATCACTTTACCCAAACGGTCTTTCAAATCGTCCAAGGATTCAATTTGCAACAATTTACCTGCCGCAGGATCATCACGGGCAAAATCAATTCTATCAATATGCAATTCATATACGCCCAAAGCAAAAATCAACAACACAATCGCCAGTAAAAAATCATCCACAGCCGTAATCACATGGCTCACCAAAATAATATGAAAATTTTCCACCTCATGACCTAGAAAATGAACATCAATAAACTCCAATAAAAGACTCCACATATCTAGAGCGGATGAGATAAACAGTAAAGCCATACCCACAATACATGACCAGACAGCCAATAATGTTAAGTAACGTGAATTCCAAAGAATTTTTTCGAACATTTTTTTCATAAATATAAACCTCCCTTTTTTATCCAGCAGAAGCTGTCATCATATATAGCTTCTCTTCATCCACCAATTTATTGTCGACTTTACAATATACTGACGATTCCGCCAAAATTACCACAGCCTCATCCACACCCTCAAGCGCCAGCAATTTACATTCCAAACCTTTGGCTTGGGCTTGGCTTGTGATTGAAATTTTAAATGAGCGTGCAGCAAGATACGGTGGTTGCTCCATCGTTGCAGCAATCAACAACCAAAGTACAAACAAAATTGCCACCACCCAAAAAACTTCTGCATAATTTTGTAAAGCAGGGTGATACATAAACCCTCCCAACACTCCACCCAAGAATGCGCCAAAAAACTGACTGGTATTAAAGACACCCATGGCAGTCCCCTTCACGCCTGCTGGTGCATATTTAGCCACCAGAGAAGGCAAACTTGCTTCCAATGTATTAAAACCTGTGAAAAACAATACCAATGCGATAGCAATCCACATCAACGAGCCATGTCCCGTTGCCAACATGACACAAGCCATCACCAAAAGTGCGATGGATAACATAAACACTTGCTTCATCTTACGTTTGGCTTCGGCAATAATCACCAACGGAATCATCAAGACAAAAGATACCAGCATCACAGGTAAATAAAGTTTCCACTGCTCACTCAGTGCCAGAAGATGCAAGTGTTTATCTGCCAATACCATCGGCAACACGACAAACAACGCTGTCAATGAGGCATGTAAAATCATCACACCCGCATCCAAGCGCAATAAATTTACATCGCGTAGAATACGTCCAAAACTACCCGAACTCACTTCACTATCGCTGTGATGCCCCGATTTTTTGACTTCTGGCACGACAAAGTACAACACCAAAATAGATAGCAATGCCAACACGCCAGTAAGCCAAAAAATGCCATCAACACCAATCCAAGCATTCAAAATAGGACCCAATACCATCGAAATCGCAAAGGAAACACCAATGGTGATGCCAATCATGGACATGGCTTTGGTACGGTGCTCATCGCGGGTCAAATCTGCCACCAGTGCTGTAATGGCGGCAGCCACAGCCCCTGAACCTTGAATCACACGTCCGAGTAGTACACCCTCAATGGATGTGGACATTGCAGCAATCACGCTACCTATCGCAAACAGTATCATACCCACAGCAATGACAGGTTTGCGCCCAAAACGATCGGACATCATACCAAAGGGGATTTGCAACAAAGCTTGCGTTAAACCATAAGCTCCCAAAGCAATCCCTACCAATTCAGGGTGTTCTAAAGCTCCTTCTAAACCATGTGCATAGGTTGAAAAAACAGGTAGGATTAAAAATAATCCCAACATACGCAGCCCAAAAATAGCAGCCAATGAACCCGCACCCCTTTTCTCTGCCGCATTCATATCAGTTGAATATGTCATATTATTTGTTTACCCCGCTCCATTAAAATACTCAAAAAAATGCAAGCTATATATAGTCATTATGTATAAAGGTCACGTCACTCTCGAGTGCTTGTGTCAAGGGTCTGTGAGCAGGATAGATTCCCGATAAAATATTTCGTGAAAGACGCTTATTTTTAGTCAAGCGCGTAACATCAGTGACTTAAATGACTGCATCAATCAGTCCAATCACCCAAGCCTTGGCGTAATACTGTGTATTCATCATCACATAAATCGACAATGGTAGTGGGCGTCATACCTCCCCAGCCTGCATCCATCAAGACCACATGCAAATGTTTTAAGCCACGCGCCATATTATCGGGATCCATCGCAACATCATCTTCTCCATGAAATTGCATGGATGTTGCCAGTAAAGGTTCTTTCAATTCTTCTAACAACATCGAACACACGCTATGCAATGGCATACGAATGCCAATATCTCGGCGTTTACCAAACACACGCTTGGGTAAATGACTGCTAGCAGGCAATACAAAGGTATAAGACCCTGGTAAATGACGCTTCAAGATTCGATGCGCTTGGTTATCCATACGCACATACTCTGCCGCTTGAGATAAATCGGACACCACCAATGACCACAAATGTTTTTGATCCAGTTGACGCAATTGACGCACTGTATTTTGTGCTTCCATTGCTTGTGGTAACATCATGATGGCATAAGTGGTTTCAGTCGGGACAACGGCAAATGCACCCTGTCGTAACATATCCACAGCCCGACGAATTTGACGAATTTGTGGGCGATCGGGGTGCATACGCAAATGTTCAAAGGTAGTTGCCATGGTTAAAGCCCCAACAAACCTTTCAAAGCACGGTTCACTTGTTCTTTTTGTTTTGGCGTTATGCCTTTATCGATGAATTCTTGCAGAGGTTTTTTATCCACTTTCTTTAAAAGCTTATCCAATTGTGGATTTTTCTTTCCCAAACGCACCGCTTCTTGCAATACATTGCCAGCTGTTATTTCAGGTTTGACGTTCAGCTCATCAAATGCACCATAAATATGTAAGGGTATGGCGATCCCATAGCGATTTGAACTGCTATCACCTTGCCCAATCAATGAAGCAATCAATTTGGGGCGTGCATGATAATCCAGTGTCATATCAGGCAAGCTTACGATACCCTTACCTGACAATCGAAACAAAGGCGAAGCCATAAATAAGTCATTGTTTTTGATGATGCCCTTATGAGCTTGGAAACTTCCTTGCAACTGTGCAAAATCGGTACTCTGTGAAGGGTTAGCTGTGCCAAAACTAGCGATATTTCGTAAGCCACCTGCAATATCAAAGCCTTTTACGCGACCGTTAAGCAAAGACAATTGTGCTGTTCCTTCCAAGCCATGCTTGATGCTTTCTGGTAACAAGCCCACTGCACTAAAGTTGGTGTTTAACTTCATGGTGCCATCCAGCATATCTATATCCGCGACAGCTTTGAGTACAGGTAGAAGCTGCAAACCTGTAACATTCAATGCCTCATTCCATTGCGCTGGATAGGTATTGATATTCAAGTGTGCCGTTTCAAGTACCGAACCTCCTGCCAGTTCAAACTGTAAAGGTTCCAAGGAAAAGATGCCTTTTTGACCATTCAACACCGTATGTAAATGCGAAATATCCAAACCTTGCACAAACAAATGCTCCATTTGAACTTGCAATGCCACACGCCATGGCTTTAAAAAACGCAAATCAGGTTCCACAGCTTGTTCAGCCTTCGCTACTGACACATTCTCTATCGCTTGACTGGACATGTCACTAGATGGTGTCGCATAAGCATCTTGCACAGGCACATCGGCTGAGGCAGGCAACCAAGGCGCGAGATGCAAATCTTTACCAGCAATACGTAAACGAATATCAGGAGCTTTGGCAAAATCAATATCACCTGAAGCTTGAACGACCTCATCATTGAGTTCGCATTGCAAGTCACGAATTTCTAAGTGACTCTTCGTACCTGCCAAGGAAGCACCTACTTTAATGCTCTGCCAAGCTTGTGTATGACCCACATACATATCATGAAGAACAGGTAGTAATTTGGCTAACCAGATCCGCTGTAAAGTATCACTTTGCAAACGAACTTGATAATTCAGTGACTTGGTTATGTCTTTGACCTTACCTTGTAGTTTTAAGACATGCTTATCATTGATTTGTAGTGAGACATCATGCACATCCAAGGTGTTGATATTGGGCATCTCCATTTTCCAATCCAATGCCAACTGCATGGATGCCAACAAACTCAACTGCCCCGCCAACAAACGCGCACCATCGGGTCGCTGTTCCAATTGCATATCAAAACGCACCTTGGCGTGTTGAATATCGCCCAATGGTTCAGGAAGATCTGGTAGCAAACTGACCCAAGGTGCCAGTTGCAAACCAAAACTTTGTAGGTGCAGCTGTACAGGCAAATGGTTGGTATCAATATCGGTTATATCACCCAAAGGACCAAACTGTGCATCCAATTTAATTTCATCTTGGTTGAGTTTCGCAGACAGGTGTGCCTGAATCGGGTGTTCCAATTGTACATCATCCAATTGCACATGAATCGCGGTCACCGAAAAATGCTGCTGTGTTTGTGCATCATTCCAAATCAAAGAACCATTGTTCAAAATCATCGCATCGGCGGTCAATCCTGCCAACATGGGGGAGGCTTTCTTTTGATCGCTCGTGGGCACAATAGAGGTTTGTTGTGTTGTTGAAGAAGCCACAGAAGCTCTTGCATGGGAAGCAACTGCGGGCTGAGCCGTCAAATCATCCCAGTTATTTTGACCTTGAGCATTTCTCTCCAGAAAAACATGTGGATCTTGCAAAATAAAACGTTTTATTTCGATGCTCTTATGTAACAACGGCAGGAGTGATATTTGTATATCAAGCTTATTGACCTGTAAAAAATCTTGTTTTGAAAACCCTTCTCTGTTTTCCAACCTCACATCACTTAAAGTGATACCTACCCAAGGAAAGAAGGAAGCATCCAAATGCCCAATATGTAGATTCCGCCCCGTGGCATCACTGACTGCATGCTCAATTTTTTGCCGATAATCTTCCACATTCAAGAAAAAAGGGGTTGCCAGCAAAGCCAATACCAACAATGTCAGAATGCTTAAGCTATATTTTACGATACGTTTCATACTTGCCCCTTTATACCTTGTTCATTTGGGAAATAATCCAACAGCGCATCAAATGTTTGCACCACAGCTTGCGCCCCTTCATCCAACAATATTTGTCCACTTTCCATACCAAAAGCCACGCCCACTGAACGAATACCCGCAGATTTTGCCATACATATATCAAAATATGCATCGCCAACCAAGCTTGTGTGTGCTGCATCCACACCCAGTTCCTGCATACATTCTTCTGCCATAGCTGGATGCGGTTTAGACGGGCAACAATCAGCAGTGCGCCAGGCCAAGATATAATCTTGCAAAGGGAAACGTTCAAATACACGCATCAAACCTGCTTTAGATTTCCCAGTGACAATGCCCATCCAATACCCACGTTGTTTTAAAACATCCAATGTTTCCAATACACGGGGGTATAACACAATGTCCGATTCTCCTGCCCAATAATGTTCACGATAAGCTTGTGCCAAGGCTTGTATATCGACATCCGCCAAGCTCACCTCTGATTGTCGTTGCAACAATCCTTCAAGCACACCATCCAAGGACATACCCAAGCCTTGCAAGATCTCACTGTGAGATGGTGCGGTAAGCTTCATATCTGTAAAAGCTCCCCGAATGGCATGTACAATCAGGCTGTTGGAGTCGGTTAAGGTGCCATCACAATCAAATAAAATAAGCGAGCGCATGAAGAAATCCCCTGATTTGGTGTCGGGATAGTAAGAAGAGATGTTTTAAGGTCAAATAGCATGCAATGACAAAGCATCATGGCTCAACAAGATTGGTTGTATATAGTGCACCCCACTGTCAAGACACTAATAGACCTCTTTCCTAAATAATATTCCTATCCTGTAGGAATGGACACTGGGTCAGTTGAGTTTGATATGATTTATTGGTGAGCTGTTGGCGGCACCTGCATTCTAAACATATCAGTGATAGAAAACCCTTTTTCAACGATTCCTAAAGCTACAGCGGGCACTTTGTTGGTTGTGAAGTGCTTGCAAATAAAGTTGTGAAAAATCCAGAGCACTGGGTCAGTTGAGCAGGGCAATCGCATTAAAACCCCTGTAATAATTTTTATGCAAAGTGAATAAATAACCATATAAAACAATACTTTAACTAATATATAGCCATGGTATAATAATGGCACTATGACAAATAAAACAACAACTTCATCCATTATCAAGCATTTCTCAGCCATTGTTGACCCTCGCATGGACAGGCGAAAGCAACATCATCTCAAAGATATATTTTTTATCACGCTTTGCGCATCCATTTGTGGTGCAGATAGCTGGGTTGCCATTGAAACCTTT
>NVWS02000038.1 GCA_002746295.2 Zetaproteobacteria bacterium | reverse complement strand
GCTGATTGCTAGGGTCGCTCGGCTAGCTGCTCGTATACTGTGAGTTGTTCTGTTTTTTTTGTCATTAATAGATGATGCACAGTTGCGAGCGGTTAGTCATTTATTTTGTCCCGTCTTAAAAGGGAAGCCAAAAAGGTCAGTGGGATTGCGTCAAAAGAAAATGGGATGATTTTTATCAAAGTTGAGGTTCAATCAGGTTTAAGAGTTTTCTTTGGGGTCATGAAGCAAGCAAAAGTTTGTTGTATTTTTAAGCGATTGTTTTGGAAAGCGTGAATATTGAAAAGTGTTTCGTGTTTCCTTGTTGAAAGGCAAGGTCATGTTGCAAGTAAGTGGTTATTTTGGGGAGGGTTCGGATGATGGTTTCTTGTTTTATTGCCAGATTATCCTCTAACAAGAGCATTGAGAGGGACTCGCTAACGCTCGCCCCTCATGCAGGTCGTTAGCTATGGAAAACATGACAGAAAGTAATCCTAAAACATATAGGTTTTATGTTGTATCGCCGACAAAGTTTCTTATTTTATATTTAGGTACTTTAGGTTTGTATGGTTCCTATTGGTTTTACAAACACTATAGTCTTTACCTTGAGAGTTCAGATGAAGAAATAACACCAATTTTAGGTAAAATAATGTCAGTTATGATAGGAGCAGTAATATCCATTCTTTTCGTTCACTTAATATTTAAGTTGTTTGAAAAGCAGGCAAAGAATATTGGTGAATATACTAATTCTTTAAGTATTTTTGCAACGATATATGTAATATTCTTTATTACTGCTAAGGCTGGAGACCATTTTATCAAAGATTATTCTTCTTCAGCTCTTTTGTTAAGCTTATTTATTACTGGTTGGTCACTGTATAACGCACAAAAAGTAGCAAATATAGCCTGTGAAGATATTGAAGGAACTACCAATAACAAGTTAACTAGCCTTAACTATGGTTGGTTAATTCTTGGTGGAGTATTATGGTTTTCATTTTTATGCCTATAATTGTAGCTAACAAAAAGTTCGAGAGGGACGTGCTAGCGCACGCCCCTCAACTAAAACGTTAGGCATTAAATTGATTGCAAAAGGCACACATTCATCTAAAGTTTGCATATGAAACATTTTTCTTGGAATGTAGATAAGGATAACCTACTCATTAAAGATCGAGGCATCTCTTTTGAACGAGTAGTTTATCATATTGAACGCGAAGGTTTGTTGGCTGTTATTAAACACCCCAATAAATCAAAATATCCAAATCAAAGGATGTTTATTGTAGGTATTGAAAACTATGCTTATTTGGTTCCATTTGTTGAAAATGAAACTGAAATTTTCTTGAAAACTATTATACCAAGTCGAAAAGCAACCAAGAAATATATGGGAGCATATAATGAATCTTAAACTTGATAGAGAAGAAAAAGAAATTCTTGATTCTTATGAAAATGAAGAGTGGTTATCTGTTTCCAACCCCTCTGAAATTAATAAGTATAAAGCAGCAGCTAAAAGTACATTTAAAAAAGATAAACGTGTCAATATTCGAATGTCTGAAAGAGATCTTGAATTGCTTCAGGAAAAAGCCTTAATTGAAGGTCTTCCATATCAAACTTTGATGTCTAGTGTTCTTCATAAGTATGTCATGAATCGATTTTTAGAAAAGAATGCCTAACAAGGGCATCGAGAGGGACGCTCGCTTCGCTCGCGCCCCTCATGCAGATCGTTAGGGCTAAAACTCAATTTTGGAGATTATTAATATGAACAACCCTTTTAAAGATCATGGATTATTTAGTTGGTCAGAATTAATGACTTCTGATTTCGATAGCTCATTTTCATTTTACAAGGAGCTTTTTAATTGGAAGCTTAAAGAGGTTTCAGGACGAGGTGACTCTCGTTATGCTCTTGTTATTAATGAAAATTCTTCTGAACCTTTTGCTGGGATTTTATCTATGCCAAAAGTTCAAGAAGGACGAGGTATTCCGAGTCATTGGCAAACTTATGTTACTGTCGATAATGTTGAAGAAACTATTGATAAAGCCAAAAGTCTTGGTGCTCAAATAATATTATCACCAATGCAAATTGAACGAGTTGGTACTGTTGCTGCAATAAAAGATCCGCAAGGTGCAGTCGTGTCTATTGTAAAGTACAGTCGATAATTCAGCCCTAACCAGAGCATCGAGAGGGACGTGCGTTCCGCACGCCCCTCATGCAGGTCGTTAGGCCTTTGGAGGTGAAGCTTTGATTCAGAAATTATCAGGTAGGTTCGATCAGTTATATGCAGAGATTCCAAGTATTGAGTCTACTATTCAGCATCGACATAGTGATTGGGGTGGTTATGATGTCATGAATGATGAGCTTGCGCTAACATGGAAAGTTAAAGCCAAAAACCTATTGGTTTCATCCTGTGGCAAGGATTCACAACATTATCTAGAATTTATTGAGGCTGAGAAACTAAATCCACATGAATCTAGCTCTGATCCGTTTAAAAGAATGAAATCAGTATTCATCGCAGCTATGGATGATTATAAGGGTGGATACTTAACATCCATAAAAAATCTAATACAAGCAGATGTGTTTGATAGTGAACTTGAACAAGCTGAAGAGCTTCTATCCAATAAATATAAATTAGCCGCAGCAGTAATATCAGGAGTTGTTCTTGAAACGGCATTGAGAGATCTATGTACTAAAGAAGGTATAGGTCATGGTAAGTTAGATAAAATGAATTCAGATTTAGCAAAAGCTGGTGTTTATAATAAACTACAGCAAAAACGAATAACGGCTTTGGCAGATGTTAGGAATAGTGCCGCTCATGGAAAACCTGAAGAATTTTCTGATGCTGATGTGACTAATATGATACGCGATATAGAGCAGTTTCTTGCAATACAATTGGCCTAACCATTCAAATCGAGAGGGACGCTCGCAAGCTCGCGCCCCTCATTTGGGTCGTTATGTGTAGAAAGGTAGAAATTAAAACCCATGAAAATTTCTGAGTCAATGAGAGAAAGCCTTAAAGCCCAGTATCCAAATAGTAATTTCGATATTCAATATAAATTTTACTACGATGAAACTAATAATGTGAGGAAGTATCATAATGAAGGAGGGCGACTAAATTATAAAGGTGATGGAAATTTTATTTTAGGCGGAGTTTCTTTTTGTAAGGAGCTTTGTATTGATTCATTATTTGAAGATTTAAGGATTCAGAAATCGAGCGTTGAAGTAAAATTTAAGAATATTGCTAAAGGTGATTTTTTTCAAATTTTAAAATCAGAAAAATTGAACACAGTGCTTAATTTCATGCATAAAAATAATATTTATATCCATTATCATTCTACAAACCTTTTATACTTCGCCATTGTAGATATAATAGATTCTGCAATTTCAGGTTCAGAAGTCTACCATAGTGTTGAAGAATCTCATGAGTTAAAAAGTGTTTTATATGATATTCTTTCTATGAATTTAGATAAAACAATAGAATTTTTCCATTATTTTAATTATCCAAACTTAGCTCGAAATAATTTTAAAAAGTTCATATATCATATTAAGAAAAGCATAAATCAGGCGAAAATACACAAAAGTTCTGTTGTGAGAATTAATGAAATCCTAGATAAAGCTGTTGCTAATGGAGATTTACCTTTTATTGTTGATGAAACATCAAATGTTTTTATTACATCATTTTTTCCGTTTTATTTTCATCCAGTTTCGATATTTATTAATTCAGAGCATTATTTTGATAATGAGGAGCTTATTAAAAAAGCATTTAATGAATCAAAGGTAGAATATAGCAACTATGAATTTTTAGATTCAAAGGATTCACAGTTAATACAATTATCAGATATAATAGTCGGTATGCTTGGAAAGTTTTATCAATATATAAATACTACAACAGAGGATAGAGTCAACCCTGACTTTAAAATTCTTAGCCAGAATCAACAGAATACATATTTACTCTTTATCAACACTTTAAATAAGGCACTTAATAAAAACCCTGCTTTTATCAATAATACGATGGGCATTAAGGAGCACCTAATCTTGAATAAAATATTAGGAATTAAAGGTGTTTAAAACACATAACCAGTCAAATCGAGTCGGACGGCGTTCCGCCGCCCCTCATTTGGGTCGTTATGTGCCAGTCATTTATAGTAATTCAAGCAAAGAATAGGCGTTTAATATTCAGTATCCCTAAATATTTTTAAAGCAATGCACATGATCTTTAGAGAAAATATAATGCCAATTTAGTACTTAAACTACTATAGTTAAAAAGGATCAATAATGAAAAACCAAACTATTACAATTAGAAAAATATCTAAACAACTAAATGAAATAGATTCTACAGATGGAGGTTTTTGGCTTCCTAATATACAAAGAAATTTTGTATGGAAAGAAGATCAAACAGAGCGTCTCTTTGACTCTTTAATGAGAGATTATCCTATTGGTACATTATTGGTTTGGAAAACTAAGAGTGAAATAAAACATAGAACATTTGTAGCCAATTATAAAAATAATGGGGATTATAAAAACAATAGTAATTTTACTCATTTTTATGTTCCAGAGAATAATAAATGTAAATTACTTGTTTTAGATGGACAGCAACGCTTGCAAAGCTTATTTATTGGCTTATGTGGAAGCTATAATGAAAAAGAATTATATTTCAATGTTCTTAGTGGGTGTAAAAATACACCTGAAGATATTCGTTTTGTTTTTAAATTTAAGAAAGAAGCACCTGATGATACATGGATAAAACTGAAAGAAATTGTATTTAATGAAAGAACATCCAAGCAAAATGAACGAATGGTGATTAAAACTATTACATGCATAAACCTGACAGAAGAACAAGAGGATATTATTAGTGATAATATATCCTTGATACATAATGTCTTTAAGGATGAAGAAAGAATTGTATATCAAGAATTTGATAGTGTGGATCGCCCAGAGTTGTATAGTGATGATGATGTTGTAGAAATTTTTGGCTCTTTTGAATTTTGAGTGGGTAGCGATTATAATTTTGACATTTCATAGGGATTAGGATTTCGAGATCATGCAAAAGTTATTTGAAGCAGCATTGGGCATTACATCACCTTGGTATGTTAAG
>NVWS02000037.1 GCA_002746295.2 Zetaproteobacteria bacterium | reverse complement strand
TGAGCATAAGTGGCATCGGCATTGTTTCCTGCTTCTAAACGAACCTTACCCATGCCAATCAAATAAAGGCTACCCCCTGAATCTCCAGGTTGGTAAATAGATGCCTCTTCCTGATAAGTTTTTAGTGTTAAGGATGCAATAAAGTCTTCGAGTTCATCACCCGATAACATGGATAGCAGTGGTGTGCGTTCAAAATTAAATTTTTTATCTTCAGAAACAGGGACTGTGGGTTCATAGTCTTGGGGTATTAAGGTGCGAATGGCCCAATCATCCCCTCTTTTTTCAGAAAGAGACCTTAAATGATCCTGAATTTCTGTGCGACTGGGATCAATCCGAAGTATGATTTTACTGATAGCAATGGCTTGGACGACAAAGCCATCATTGGCATAACTTTCAGCGATATGGATGAAATCACGTACGGCACCTTTTTTATCACCATTTTTTTCTCGTACTTCAGCAAGTTTTACAAAAATGCGTAAATCTTTGGGGTCGTGTTGATGAAGCTGCTCAAAAATAGGCAAGGCCTTATCAAATTTACCCGTCATCCAAGCTTCTTTCGCTTTTCTTCGTAAATCACTGATTGACATGCTTATTCATACCTCAATGCATCAGCTGGTAACACATGTGCTGCCCGCCATGCAGGATAAAAAGTTGCAAGCATACCCAATAATAAGCTGGTGACCACAATGGCAACAATGGATATAGGGTCAATCACAGAAGGGACATGGTCAATGTAATAGACATCACTGGATAAAATAGTGATGCCCGTCGTGTGTTCAAACCACCGCAATAAAACATCCAACTTCCATGCTAAAAGTAAACCTAAAGTTGTGCCTATAAGTGTACCCAATCCACATAAAAGCATGCCCATCATCAGGAAAATACGCATGACTGAAGCATGGGTTGCACCCAAGGTTTTGAGAATGGCAATTTCTTTGCGGCGCTCCATGACCACCATGACCAAGGATGAGACCATGTTAAACACTGCTACAAGTACAATCAAAGATAGAATAATACCCATGACCACCCGTTCCATTTTAAGTGCCTTGAAAAAAGAACGGTGGCGATGCATCCAATCGGTGACCCAAGCATTGGCAGGTAAAATCATGCGTGCTTCTGCTGCGACAACACTGGCTTGATTGCGATCATACAGGTGTAGTTCAATACCCGTGATTGCATCACCTGTACGGTTTAAACGCTGGACAGCCAACATGGGTGCGACAATTAAACCCACATCGTATTCATAGAAACCTGAATCGAAGATGCCAACCACACGAAAGGCACGCATGCGTGGTGAAATACCAGCGGGTGAAATACCACCCGAAGGGGAAAGTAGGCGAACAGTATTACCGACATCCACATGAAGTTTTCGCGCCAAGTCTTTGCCCAAAACCACTTCAAAAGGTGAGCCTTTCTCACCCGAATGAATAAACCTGCCATAAGTGATATGGGCGGCAATTTGTGGTTCAAGGGATGGATCCACACCTTTGAGAATCGCGCCTGTAGAATGATGGCCATGATTCGCCAACACTTGGCTACTCAAATAAGGCGCAGCTTTGGCAACACCTGTGAGCTTTTCAGCTTGTTTTAGCCAAGGCTGCCAATGTTTCAAGGTGTCATCAGGGCCCTGAATATCGACGTGTGATGAAAAGCCTAAAATTTTATTTTTGAGTTCAGCATCAAAGCCATACATGACGGATAAAACAACAATCAAAGCAGCGACACCAATGGCGACACCCGCAGCAGAACTCCAACCAATCAGAGATACAAAACGATCATCCCTGCGTGATTTTAGATAGCGGCGTGCCAGCATCCATTCATAAGCTTTCATCGATGCGTTAGCTTAAATAGCGCAGGTAAAGATAAATATGAGCGATACCGATGGTCAAAAGCATCAAACCAAAGGCATGTTTCATAAAGGTAAGAAAAGCAATGGGTTGACCTGCACGTTGTGCAAAGCCTGCTACAATCAAGTTGGCCGATGCACCAATCAAAGAACCATTGCCGCCCAAACATGCACCCAAAGCCAAAGCCCACCATAAGGGCTCAATGGCCTCCGCACCACCAAAGGTTGGTGCCATGCTATGAATCAACGGAATCATGGTGGCAACGAAGGGGATGTTATCAATCAATGCCGAAGCAATGGCAGAAACCCATAAGACAGTGGCGGCTGTAGCAGCAAAGTCACCACCTGTCAGTGCCAGTGTTTTTTCAGCTAAAATATTGATGATACCCGTATGTTCCACGCCCGTAACAATGATAAACAAACCGACAAAGAAGAAAATAGTCGTCCATTCGACTTCCGCCATAATGCCTTCGTAGGCATGATCTTTTTCTTCCACGCTTTGCCCAAAGGTTTGCAGCAACAATAGAACAGCTGCGCCAAACATGGCAATGGTGGCAGGCTCTAAATGCAAGCTATGGGATACCGTAAAGCCAGAAATGACAGAAAAAAGAACGAAAAGGCTTCTTATCAATAAAGGCACATCTTTGATGGCGGCATTTTCATCAAATTGCATAATCAGTGCTTTTTTCTCATCAGAGGCGTGCAAATCACGCCCAAACATAAACCAAATCACAGCAATTACGACGATGAAAATGACGGGGATAATCGGCGTTAAGTTGATTAAAAAATCGGTGAAACTTAAATGTGCAGCAGAACCAATCATGATATTGGGTGGATCACCAATCAGAGTCGCAGTACCACCAATATTGGATGCCAGAATGAGTGCAAACAAATAAGGATAAGGGCGAACACCCAAAGCATCGGTAATCAACAATGTAACAGGGGCAATCAATAAAACCGTGGTGACATTATCCAAAAGTGCAGAAAATACAGCGGTAACCATGGATAGCATGACCAAAATCCACCATGGTTCTCCCTTGACCAATTTGGCAGCTTTGATGGCAACATATTGAAACATGCCTGTTTTTTGACTAATGGCGACAATCACCATCATACCTGTGAGTAAACCAATGGTGTTGAAATCAATGCCTGCCACAGCTTGTTGTTGATTCAATACGCCACATAAAATCATCAAGCCTGCACCCAATAAGGATAACACAGCGCGATTGAATTTTTCCGACATAATCACGCCATAGACCAGCAATAAAATGGAAACGGCGACCCATGTGGGATCCCATCCAAAGATTACAGTGGAAGCTGCGCTTTCAACATTATGCATCGTTGAGATCCCCTGCTTGGATAGAATTTAAAAATTCCAAGATGTCACCCGTAGAAATGATGCCCAATAGGTGCAGATTAGGATCAACCACCAAGGCATATTCATGCTTTCCAGAGCTAAGTAATGCGGCTGAAACAGACAAAAGTGATTCATTTTTTGAAATCAATAAGGGCGCTCTTTCCATCACCGTTGAAACATGTTTGCTGGCTTGTTCAGAATAATGTTTTTTCAGAATACCCATGTCAGGTGCATAAGATATTTGATCCAAATCACCACTGACAATGTAATCGGGAACAATATGGGATAATACTGAAAATGTTGATACAACGCCCGCAACTGTTTGATCTGAATTGAGTATTGGCAGCATACGTAGCTCCGCTTTGCGCATACGTATCAATACATCGCTAATACATTCATCCACGTGTGCTGTGACCAGATGGGTCATCATGATTCGTTCTGCGAGCATGATTTCTCCTAAAAAATTAATAGAGCAAACGCACTGAATGAATGGGGTTTATTCAGGGCGCATGTGTGGAAACAACAAGACATCACGAATGGAATGCTGCTCAGTTAACAACATCACCAAGCGATCCACACCAATGCCCACACCTGCCGCAGGCGGCATACCAAATTCCAAGGCGCGCAAATAATCTTCATCGACACCTGTCGCTTCATCATCGCCAGCATCTTTGGCTTGCGCCTGCGCGACAAAACGCCCACGTTGGTCATCGGGGTCATTCAATTCTGAGAAGCCATTGGCGATTTCACGCCCAGCTACAAAGAGTTCAAAGCGATCGGTCACCGTTTCATCTTCATTGTTACGGCGTGCCAAGGGGGATACATCGACAGGATAATGGGTAATAAATGTCGGTTGTTGCAAATGAGGTTCAACCAAAGTTTCGAACAATTCCAATAAATAATGCCCAGCTTTCCAAGTGAGCAATGGTTTGACATCGGGTTTTTCTTGTAAACAAACGGTGGCTAACAAAGCCTTATCATTGGCATGGTCACGTAAATCAGGACGTTTTTCAAACACCGCTTCATCCATGCGAATGCGTTGAAAAGGCTGGCTTAAATCAACGTCTACCCCTTCCCAAGTGACCTGAGAAACATCCAAGCCTTGAGCAATATCACGAATCAAAGCTTCCGTGTGATCCATGGCATCGTTGAAATCGGCATAAGCTTGATAAAATTCAACCATGGTGAATTCTGGATTATGGGTCGCGTCCAAACCTTCATTACGAAAGTTTCGATTGATTTCAAACACCCGTTCAAAACCGCCGACTAATAAGCGTTTGAGATACAGTTCAGGCGCAATGCGTAAAAATAAATCCATATCCAAGGCATTGTGGTGGGTGATAAAAGGTTTGGCAGCCGCACCACCCGCTTGCGTTTGTAACATGGGGGTTTCTACTTCCATAAAACCGCGTGATTCCAAGCCTTGGCGTAACAGAGAAACGACTTTGGAGCGAGTACGGAAGATATGGCGTGATTCAGGTGACACCATCAAGTCGACATAGCGTTGACGGTAACGGGTTTCAATATCTGTTAAACCATGCCATTTTTCAGGTAAGGGGCGCAAACATTTGGTGACGATTTCAATATGGGACACCTTCACGGATAGTTCGCCTGTTTTGGTGATAAACAGTGTGCCAGTAGCACCAATGACATCGCCCAAATCCCACTTTTTGGTAGGATTGTAAACATCTGCACCACCCAAGGCATCGCGATTCAAAAACAGCTGTAGTTCCCCTTCACCATCTTGAATCTTGGCAAAGCTGGATTTTCCCATCACACGATGTCCCATCATGCGACCTGCGACAGTGACTTCAACAGCCTTTTCAGCCAACGCTTCGGCTTCAAGTTCACCGTATTGCTGGCGAATAGCCGTCAATGTGGTGCTGGTGCGCCAAGTATTGCGATAAGCAAGACCCTGCTCACGCTGAACACTCAGCTTTTCACGGCGGACAGCCATTTGTTCAGGCATAGCGGCTTGTTGCTTGCTTTGTTTCGGGGAACCTACAACTGTTGAATCGCTCATGTCAGTTACGCTAAACGGCTTTGTAAATCCAAATCACTAAAGAAAAATGCAATTTCATTGGCAGCATTTTCTTCAGAATCTGAACCATGAACAGCATTGGCATCAATAGAATCGGCATGATCGGCGCGAATCGTGCCTGCTTCTGCCTCTTTGGGGTTGGTTGCACCCATCAGTTGACGGTTCAAAGCCACCGCATTTTTACCTTCCAAAACCATGGCTAATACAGGCCCTGAACTCATAAAAGAGCATAAATCTTTGTAGAATGGACGTTCTGCATGAACAGCATAGAAACGACCTGCTTCAGAAGCGCTCAAGTGTGTCATATTTGTGCCAATGACAGTTAAACCATTTTCTTCAAAACGGCGGATGATGTCACCAATCACATTTTTTGCGACAGCGTCGGGTTTGATAATTGATAGTGTACGTTGAACGGCCATAATTTCCTCTGCTTAACTTATGTTACGGTTTATTTTTTAACCACTCAATCTGCATGATACACTCACATGAGGCATGCAAAGATAAGTGACTCTCAGCCCACCTTACGATGGGTGCGGCACTCTAGGAGTCTGTTGGACTTAGGCAACTATCACGAGTTGAGTGGGCTTGAGATGGTTTTTAGCTTGATACAAGCCTGACTGGCTACGAAAAATCGGCTTTGCAGGCGGCAAACTTAACCCAATATTTTGGAAACAATCCCACCACCCAACAATTCATCGCCGACATAAAATGCGGCGACTTGCCCTGGTGCTGTGGGTTTTTGAGGGAGGTCAAAAAGGATATGAACAACATCGTTGACGACATCAATGTTACAAGCAGTGGGTTGCATTTGATAACGAACTTTGGCGGTGATGATTTCATCGTCACTTTTGTCTCGTAGCCAAGCGACTTCAGAGACTTCCACTTGGCGAATCAAGGCATCTTCAGGATGCGCCACAACCACACGCGCGGTAACACCATCCAAGGATACCACATGCCAAGGGCCATCGGGTAGACCCAAACCTTTGCGTTGCCCCAAGGTATAATGGGCAATGCCATCATGCCGACCCAATTGCTTGCCTTCACGGTCAACAATATCACCAGCACGAAAGCCAGATGTTGCCCCTTCGCGTTTAAGAAAAGCAATACGATCACCCGCAGGAATAAAACAAATATCTTGGCTTTCATGTTTAAACGCCGTCATTAAATCATAATGTTGGGCTAAAATTCGCGTGCCATCTTTTTGCAAATGCCCAACAGGAAATAAAATACGCGCCACTTGCTCACGCCCTGTGGTGGCAAGAAAATAGCTTTGATCTTTTTTGTTATCATTGCCCTTATAAATATGCACGCCTGTGTCATCATCCCGCCGTTGTACATAATGACCTGTGGCAACATATTTAGCTTCAAGCTGATCGGCAGCATCCAAAAGACTACCGAACTTCACAAAGCGGTTGCATCGCTCGCAAGGGTTGGGCGTGCGTCCTGTTTCGTAATCTTCAATAAAAGGTTCAATGACATCACGACGAAAATTATCGCGCATGTCCATATTGTAGAACGGAATACCAATTTGGTCACACACGCGTCTGGCATCATAGGCATCATCTAGCGAGCAGCATGAACCTTGCCCTGCCACATCTTCACGGCGGTACTCCCAAACATTAAGAAAAACACCAATGACATCAGCACCCGCTTCTTTGAGCAGTGCCGCCATGACAGAGGAATCCACGCCACCACTCATGGCAGCAATCATCCGAACCCCTTTAAGGTGGGATAAATCAGGCTTTAATGATTCAATATATTCATCGGAAAAATTAGACATGTGGCGAAGTGTGGCTGTAATAGTTCCGCTTACCAAGTATTATTCAGTTCAAGATTTACCGCGAAGGCGCGGAGAAAAGGCAATCAGCATGTTTTGGACGTGAGGCTTTAGCCTCGCATCATAAAAATCATCGTCATGGCGCGACTAAAGTCGCACATCCACCCTTTAATGTTACGTTTCCTCTGTATATTATTGTGGTGAAAAACGCTTCTATTGCCGTGTAAAAACCATCTCTTGGGGGCTGGAAAGTTCTGCATTCCACGCATAACCTTGAACATTAAATGCTTTGAGCTCATCAGGTTTTTGCAATTGATGCTGAATGATAAAGCGGCTCATCAAGCCACGCGCACGTTTGGCATGAATACCAATGACTTTATATTGTCCGTTTTTCCATTCTTTAAAGCTCGGCGTGATGATGTAAGCTTGTAAAACCTTTGAGCGTATAGCTTTGAAATATTCTTGAGAAGCAAGGTTGATAAGGACATCATCACCTTGTTGTGCCAAAGCATCTTGGATGGACGCTGAAATCATATCACCCCAAAACGTGTATAAATCCTTGCCGCGTGAATTTTCTAGGCGTGTTCCCATTTCAAGCCGATATGCTTGCATCCAATCCAAAGGGCGAAGCAGCCCATAAAGCCCTGATAATATACGCAAGTGTTGCTGTGCAAAATGAACATCGTCACTTGAGAAAGAAGCAGCATCCAAGCTTTGATAGACATCGCCTTGAAATGTCCACAACGCTTGTTTGGCATTGCCTGCATGAAAAGGCGTATGCCAATCTTGAAAGCGTTGACTGTTCAGATCAGCCAATGGCATGGATAACTTCATCAGTTCAGCAATGTCAAAGGCATCTTTATCACGCAAAATAGCCATTAAATCTTGGCTATGGCTTAACAGTTCAGGGTTTTGGGTCGAAAAGCCTGAGTCCAACGGCGTCATATCCAATTTTTTTGCAGGTGAAATCACGATTAACATGGTTTATGCAGCTTTTTGTTGGCGGCGTTGAAGTTTCTTTGCAAGTTTTTTACTTGTCACCCAGTGACGCAATATCATCAAACGCTTGCCCCCGCGTCCTTCTTCACATTCAGGGCAGGTGAGATAACTAAGATAAAGCTCTTTGGGTAATAAACCTTCATCCAAAAGTTTCGATTGCATGGCGCGAATATCTTGCCGGATATCTGCAATGTCACCGTGAAAGAGGTGAACACGAAGCTTAAAAGGAGAGGCGAGTATACGAATATTGTGTGCAGGGGAGTGTTCTTCTTGAAGCGGACAAATCATTTGCCCACGAAATACACCTGTACGTGTTAAATTGAAGCCAGGCCATTTTTCATGTAACTCCAAGCGTTCAATACTGTTTTTTTGTTTGAGTAAATAGTTTTCATAACCAATGGGCATGTGTATAAACATCGGAATACCAAGATCATGTACCAATTGACCGCCCAAATCAACATCACCACGCCAATCAGGATAGGAGGCGGGGCATCCGCAAGCCAAACGTCCACTCATGTTTTCTTCTTGTACAGCCCTCTAACGGACAGTAAAACATTGGCAAGATACACCCAAAAACCAATGGCAAGCCCTGTTGCGGCAACGGAAATGACAGGTCCATAAAAACGATGAATAGCGGGGATGTCTTCAGGGTGGGTCAACCAAAGTGTGCCTTCCCAAATACCAAAAATCATCAACGCGGTATAAAAAACGCTTACACCAATGGCAGTCCACCAAAAAGAGTGTTCTGCCATGCGCTTGGAATAAAGTGGGCGACCTGTGATTTTAGGCAATAAATAATAAGTCACAGCCATGCCAAGAATCGTCACACCGCCGACAAGGTTGATATGGGCATGGGCAAGGGGGTCAATCATGTGTCCTGGCCCACCATAAGGGCTACCGATGGAATCAAGCCAAGCTCGAATACTAGGAATGACTTGTAGCACGCCATGGACAGTGCCGACAAAGAAAGATAGGACAGATGTAATGAGAAATTTAGCCAAATAACGATTCTCATCGACTTCATTGGATGTGACTGTGGGAGTGGTAGGTGTTGAAGACATGTGCGAAGCGTATCGTCAATGGTATAAAAAAGAAGAAGTAGGCAAACCATGTAAGTAATTTACGCTTGCACCGACTCAAGGTTAAAACATGGAGGTGCGTATGCACGATTGTCGCCCGCTTTTAGAAAAAACAGATTTCCCTGCCATTCACAGAGGAAAATTGACAACTTTGCAAGTTAATTTAGGCTATCTGTGCAATCAAACCTGTATTCACTGTCATGTTGATGCAGGACCTCGCCGTACTGAAATTATGCAGCGTGAAACGATAGATACGATTTTATATTTTTTGCGTGTATCGGATGTTAAAACCTTGGATTTAACGGGTGGTGCACCTGAAATGAACCCTGATTTTCGTTACTTGGTGCATGAAGCGCATCAACTGGGGGTTAAAATCATTGATCGTTGTAATTTAACGATTCTTAGTGAAGTAGGTTATGAAGGATTGGCGGAGTTTTTGGTAGAACATCAGGTTGAAGTTTCGGCTTCATTGCCTTGTTATTTGAGTGATAATGTCGATGCGCAACGTGGAAATGGTGTGTTTGCACGTAGTATTGCAGGGATTCAGGCTTTGAATGCGCTGGGTTATGGGCAAAAAGACAGTGGCTTGGAACTCAATCTTGTTTATAATCCAACAGGAACATCCCTTCCGCCTTCACAAATAGAGTTGCAAGCAGCCTATAAAAAAGAATTGAATGAACGTTTTAACATTTATTTCAATCAGTTGTTTACCATCACCAATATGCCCATCAAACGTTTTGGTAGCTGGCTAATTTCTAAGCGTGAATTTGATCCTTATATGCAGCAACTCAAAGAACATTATTCAGAAGCTAATCTTGAATCGGTGATGTGCCGATCATTGTTGAGCGTTGATTGGCAGGGTTATGTGTATGATTGTGATTTCAATCAAATGTTGGATTTGCCGTATGCGAACCAAGGCAAACGTCATTTATCAGATTTGTTAAATGTGAATGTGGAAGGAACACCTATAGCTATTATGGATCATTGCTATGGTTGTACGGCAGGGCAAGGCTCAAGTTGTGGTGGTGCTTTGGATTAACCCCATCGTATACACCAAAGATTATTCTGGTTTTGATATGAAGAGCAAATCAGCAGCCTCGATACACTTGGGTAATAAATGAAAATCATCAATATGATAACGACCATCGCTTAATCCATGCTCTCCAACAGTCAATTGGTAAATATTGATAAATTTACACCCTCCTTGAAGGGCATAGTGTTGCAAATATTGATTGAAAATATATACAATATTTTTTAAAATTTCCATGTTCTCGTCAGAAACATCCAGAAGGAGGCGAGGAGCTGGAACGCCATAAAAATACACATCGAAGTTTTTCTTTGATATTTGCTTCAGTGCGTAAGTGACATAAGCTTCGACTTGTTCTTGAATCATTACCGATAAACCTTTGTCTCCTTTTAAAAATGCGGGTAAAACACCTTCAGTGGCGCGGCAATCAATTTCACCGAACATTAGAATGACGGGGCTGGAATCAGGAATGGATTCAATGGCATCATTGAAAGATTTTTTGAAGGTATTGGGGTGACCATCTGTTAAGTGAAATGTTTTGCAACCAATACACAAACGGGTTTGGGCTAGATAATGCTGTTGATTCAAGGATAGTACTTGATGGGTGTTGCTAAGGCTGTGGCTGTCGCCAACCATGTAGATATTTTTATGGCAGGTTTGAATGCTGGGATTATTTTGCCTGTAAATAAGTAGTTCTTGAATAAAATTGCGGTATGATAATAGTGAAAGGTTGACGAGATTGGGTTCAAAACCATCAAGCCATTGCTTGCTAACGTCAATGCTTTGTTGACATGCTTTAAATTTACCCATCTGCCATTCTGCGATGGCTTTATAAATAGTGATCCGCATGGAGTAGTTGAGTGTTAAGTTTTTCTTGAGGTATCTAGATATTGTATTGAGTTCTACTTGAATAGTATGCTGGCGCTGAATAGCATTGAGTGATGTCCAGAGTACTTCTTGATTTTCAGGGTATAAATCTAAGGTGAGAGAGCAGATTTTATTGCTTTCATCAAGTTCCCCCATATCTAAGTATAATTGGGCAATGTTTGAGTAAGTTTTTTCTGAGTGATGCGGGATCATTAAAAGTTTTTTCAATGCGTCTTTGGCTTGTTTATATTGATGCTTTTTAAAGTATGTATAGGCTAAATTATACCATGCCAAGCCCATATTTTTATCAATGGCAACAGCATGTTGATAGGATTCTATGGCGAGATCGTGTAATTTTAGTTCTCCCAAGATAACAGCATAATTATAATGGGATTCTGCATTATTATAACCCAATTGAATGGATGTGAGCATCAATGAGCAAGCAGTTTTGAATTCATTGAATTCTTTGGCAACAAGAGCCATACAATGGTAAGCTCCTGCATGTTTGGGATCCATGCTTAAGATTTCTTGCAGTAGCGGTTCTGAATTCACAAAGTCTTTTTGATCTTGGAGGCTAACAGCCTGCTTCAGTAGATTTTGAATTTTCTTTTTTTTCATTTTTGATGTTTTTTTCTTTTTTATCGTCATGGTTTAAACCTCTTTGATGGTTTGGTATGTCGTCCTTCAATAAGGGAGCATGTATCATACCAATTGATATGCTTTATGCTTTTGAGAAGTGATTAAAGTCTTACGAATAGCCTGCGATAGATTTAATGTTGGCAAAATCTTAATGTACTTGAGAAAATAAATATTTTTTTACTAAAGTCCTTTAAATACTCGCCGATAGATTGAAGTGTACAAGGGAGAACACGGAAGTTCTTCTATCCAGCAAGGATGCAGGGCGTGACAAGGCATGAAGTCGTTCACGAATCAAACACATACTACGGAGAGATTAAAATGCTATCAGTCCAAACCAACCTCGGCGCTAATACCGCACTTAAAAACTTAAACACCAATACTGTCAATATGAATAATTCGATGAATAAACTTTCATCGGGCTTTCGTATCAACAGTGCTGCTGATGATGCGGCAGGTTTTGCAGTCTCATCAAAATTGGATTCGCAAAGCATGCGTTTGAAAGCGGCATCTTTGAATGCAACGCAGGCACAAGCCATGGTGAAAATGGCAGATGCAGGCGTGAATGAAATTCAGAATATGGTCAATCGTATTCAAACCTTGGCAACACAAGCTTCCTCTGCAAACAATCAGGGTGAGCTGGGTAAATTGGATGCGGAACGTTTGAAATTGGAATCTGCGATTGATAAAATTGCCAATGGCACAAATTTCAATGGTATCAACTTATTGAATGGTCAAGATGCCGCAAAAGCTGCGGTAACAGGTACATTGTCAACGGCTGGGACTGGCGGTGATGGCACATCAACAGCTACAGGGACTGTTGCTTATGCTACAACGGGTACCTCCAAATTCACTGAAAATGCTTCTTTTAATGTGTCTGTTGATGCAGCAGGTTTGATTACGAAAGTGACCAGTAATGTTGATTTACATGCTGTAGACGGAACCTTATTAGCAAGTGCGGGCGATAATCTTGCGGCAGGAACGGGTGCCTCTATTACCAATGGTACAACTACAGGAACAACCAATACATCAGCCGCAGTATTGAATACTGCAGTCGGTCTGACTATTACAGCCACAAATGGTGCCGCTGTTGTTGCTGGCACTGCTACTTTGGCGAATACGGTGACGGGTGGTTCGCAGTTTCAATTGCATGCTGATGCAACAACTGCTGTTAAGTTTCAAGTGGGTGCGAATAACAATTCCACAGATCAACTGAGCGTCAGTTTAACCAATAAGTACACTTCTACTGCATTGGGCTTGGGTGGCACAGGGAATCTGTTAAGCCAAGCTGCAGCTCAAACGTATATGACCACAGCAAAAAATGCATTGAATACAGTGGTCAGTCAACGTGCTGATTTGGGTGCGACTCAAAATCAAATTGGTTTTATTCAATCCAATTTGGCAACCAGTATTGAGCAAACCACCGCATCGGTATCAGCGATTCGTGATACAGATATGGCGGCTCAAATGGCGAACTTCACCAAGAATAAAATCTTGTCTCAAGTCGGTACATCCATGCTTGCACAGGCGAATCAAGCTGCGCAAAACGTGATGTCTCTATTTAGATAAGCTGAATAAAATCATTCTCTTTCTTGTTTCGGCAAGGAGGAGAGTTGATTTTACATAACTTGGATGTTTTATATCTTGATTATGTTAAGTCATAAACTTTTATAAGGAGGTTGAAGTCATGGAAGCTATTTCTCAAATTTCAAATCAATCCTCAGCGGTATCAGCCTCTTTGGGTTCATCTTTATCATCATCGGTAGCGTCGTTTTCAAATCGACAACAGGCTCAAGCATCGCTTGCACCTTTACAAAAAATATCTGAAGCAATGATGAGTGAACAAGCCGTGAAAGGTGTGATTAAACAGGCGAATCAAGCTTTACAAAGTCAAAATATACAATCCTCTGTTAGTTTTGGTTATGAAGCGAAGTTGGGGCAAATGTTTGTACAAATTCATGATGGGGAAACTGGATCAGTGATTGGCGAGTTCCCTTCCAAAAGTTCACGTGCTTTGCAGATTGCCATGAATGAGATAGTTGGCTTACTCCTTGATAAGAAAGGATAAATATTATGCCAAATGCTATTGCAAGTTCAGTATTGGGTGTTGTAGGTTTTGATACAAAAGCAGCCGTTGATGGTTTGCTTGCGTTTGATAAGTTAGCGATCACTCAAGCGCAAAAAAAACAAACGAATCAAACAGCCAAGCAGGATGCCTTTGCCGTCATCAATGATGCCATGCTGGCATTTAAATCTACTGCTTTATCTATGGCAGATAGCACCAAGTTTTTTGCCTACAGTGCAGCCTTAACCAGCAATGATCCTGCGGTGGCAGCAGGTACTTTATTGGATGTGACAGGCACCGATGCAGTATCGGCTGGAACACATAAAATTATTGTGCAACAAGTGGCTCAAGCGCAACGTTTGTCATCAGGTCAGGGTGTTACCGATAGCTTGGGATCTGTGGTGAGTAGTGATCAAACAGCATTGAGCATGGTCGGTTCTTTTAATGTGGGTGCTGCAAGTATTTCGGTCATTGGGACTGATACACTGCAAGATATTGCCAGTAAAATTAATCAACAAAATACAGGCGCGACTGCGACAGGTGTATCCGCGTCTATTATCAAAGTGGGTAACAATGATTTTCGTTTGGTGTTGGCATCGGATCAAACAGGTGCGACAGGTTTCACATTAACAGGTGCTGCTTTGGATGCAGGTGGGGCTTTGGCCAATTTACAATTGGGTTCAGGCGTGCCGAATGCTCGCAATTCAATCCAACAAGGCTTGGATGCTCAGGTCAGTATTGATGGTTTAAGTATTTTTCGTAGCAGTAATACGATTTCTGATGCCTTAAATGGTGTGACCTTAATCTTGAAGCAAGCGAATGCAGCTGAAGTGAGTATGAATATCAGCGTTGATACCACATCGTTAAGAAACAATGTACAATCCTTTGTCGATGCGTACAACAAAGTGCAAGGTTTGGTCAATAGCCAATTTTCCTTAGATCCGAAGACAGGAACAACAGGTATTTTAGCGAGCGAATCGGTGTTGACATCCATTCAAAGCACCCTATCGAGTAGTCTCTTACAGAGTATTCCTGGTTTAGCCAGTGATCGAAATACCATGGTGTCGGTGGGTATTGAGCCTGATGCAAAAGGGGTGTTAACCATTAACCCCACCTTGTTTGATAAATTTATCACCACTGATCCCACCGCAATTCGTGATGTATTTGTTGCTAATGGCATATCCTCCAATCAGCAAGTTCAATTTTTAACCAGTGGCTTGAATACACCATCAGGCACCTATCAAATCAATGTGTCTCAAGCGGCCAGTAAAGCATCGGTAAGCAGTAGTGCGGGGACTGACCTTGTGAATGCAACTTTGGCAAGTGCTGAAACTCTCATTATCACAGATTCAGCCAGTCAAAGGCAAGCCATTGTCAATTTAACAGCGGGTATGAATCAAGCCTCAATTCTGACGGCGTTGAATACAGAATTTTCCAAACAAACAACAGATGTTCATCAATTATCAGGTAGTTTAGGGGCAGGTCTGACCGTATCAAATAGCCTTACCAGTTTAGGCAAAGGAATTGCAGCAGGCGATACCATTACGATTTCAGGAACCAATCGACAAGGTGGTACTGTGAATGGTTCTTTTTCGGTGTTAGATCCTGCTACGGATAATATCTCAACACTTTTATCGGCGATCCAATCCACATTTAACCAGCAAGTGGTGGCAAGCTTGGATACGGCGACGGGTAACATTCAAGTATCGGATGTGCAATCGGGTGATAGCTTGTTGACAGTCAATTTGACAGCGAATAATCAAGGTGGTGGTTCATTAAATTTGGGTACAGATACTGTACTAAAAGAAGGGCGTTATGCTATGAGTCTTGCGGCGATAGCTCAAGGCAATGGTATTAGTATTCAAGGTAAAAGCTTTGGTTCAAGTTCAAATTTTTCCATCAACCAAAGTGTGAATGGTTTGGGTATGGCGAATCAAAATGCCAGTGGTCAAAGTATTATAGGAAGTATCAATGGCATATCAGCCCGAGGTTCAGGACAACTTTTAATCGGCAATAGTGGAAAAATTGATGGTCTTGGAGTGTTGTATACTGGGTCTTCTACGGGAAATGTTGCGAGTGTTACAGTGGGTGTGGGCTTGGGTGCAAAAATGGAAGGTCTATTGGATTTGTTTGCCAATCCTTTTACAGGTTTGATCCAATCCAGTATTGCATCATCACAGTCCACCTTTGATACATTAACCACTCGCATTGCAGATATGGAACGGCAAATGGCACAAAAAAAGACTTCTTTGGATAAATCTTTTTTGGCGATGCAACAATCCTTATCCGTATTGAATCAAGCTGGTAGCTTTTTAACGCAGCAAGTGAATGCACAGAATGCAAGAACAAATTAATGTTATGAAAAAATTATAGTTGGGGTCTAAATCGGCGATAGATAAAAGTGTGACAGGTGATGCGAGGAACGCATTATTCATTGGAAAGCAAGGAGGCAGGAATGAGTGCATATCAAACATATCGTGGTAATCAAATCAATACAGCAGGTCCTTTGGGTTTGATCTTATTGAGTTATGATGCCTTGTATCAATCATTGGGTCGGGCTGTTCATGCGATTCATGGTGGAGATTTAGCTGCTGAAGCCGATCATTCAGCGCGGGCATTGGAGGCATTGATTGAACTTTCAAGCAGCTTGAATATGGAAGATGGTGGTGAAATATCACAAGATTTATCAACGCTTTATGCTTATATGATGCAGCGTGTGACCGATGGTATGTGTACATGCTCCACAGACGCAGCTGAAGAAGTGATGGCACTGGTACTGACGTTACGTGAAGGCTGGGCAGGGTTAGCAGAGGTTCAAGCTCAACCACGTGCTTCAGGATATGCACCTACAGCAGCATCTGGAATTTATTCGGCGGCCACAGCGTATGGGTGAAACTGTGAAGTTTTTAGCCTATCAACAGGCTTTGGAATGCATTCAAATCGTTGTATCGCAACGGAAATGGGATGATTTGGTACCCAAAACAGTGTGTTTAAACACGGCAAAAAATGAGTTGCAGAGTTATTTGAAGAGTTGTGAAATGAATGATGACCTGAGACATCAATTGGAACACCTTTCCATCAAACATCGCCGTGTGATGCGGCAACTTAGTGAACAGATGCATCAAACAGAAGAAGATTTAAATCATGTCAATGAAGGGTTGCGTCATATTCATCGTGTGCAGGATTTCAGTCTTAGCCTATAGGAATTTGATTTATCAGCCGCATCGTAACCCCCCATTATTCATGTCGTGGATCTATCGCTTTTAATGGATGCCCGACTAGAAGATCAGGAGAATAACGACATGCGTAACATCGGTTAGGTGATGTTACCTTGCTTATCGAGCCAAATTTGGATGAGCTGTTGGATTTCGTGTAATTTCTCTGTATTGGGTGCCTCAAAGCGGAGGGTAAGCGCGGCTTGGGTGTTGGATGCGCGCAACAACCCCCAACTTTCATCATCTTGAATTCGCATACCATCGACATCAATAATGTCGTAGCCTTTGTTTCTAAAATAATTTTTGGCTTCTTCGACAACTTTGAATTTTCGTTCGTCAGCGCAGGGGATACGAATTTCAGGCGTTGTTTCGGTTTGAGGAATATCACGAAGTTGATAGGATAAGTTCTTCATACTTTCAGCGATAATCTGCATCAAGCGTACGCCTGCATAAATGGCATCATCAAAACCATCGTATTGATCGGCATAAAAAATATGACCACTCATTTCTCCTGCTAACTTGGCTCCCGTTTCTTTCATTTTGGCTTTAATAGGTGAATGCCCTGTTCGCCACATGATGGCTGTTCCACCTGCTGCTTCAACGGCATGATAAAGCCGATTGGAGGACTTTATTTCAGAAATAATGGTGCTTCCAGGGTGTTTTTTAAGCAAATCTTTGGCGAGAATGAGTAAAAGTAGGTCATTCCAAATCATATGACCCTGTTCATCAACCACGCCAATGCGGTCGCCATCACCATCAAAGGCAATGCCCAAATCTGCATGTTCTTCGATGACCTTAGTTTTTAGGTCGGCTAAATTTTCTTCCACACTGGGGTCAGGGTGGTGATTCGGGAAGTGTCCATCGGGTTGGCAATAAAGCTCAGTCACTTCACAGCCCATTTTCCGAAATAACGGTGCCGCCACAATGCCCGAAGGACCATTGCCAGCATCAATCACAACCTTGAGTGGGCGTGAAATAGGGCAACTATCACTGACAAAGTTTTCATACAAAGGTTGAATGTCGAAGGCAGTGGATGTGCCTTGTTGTTGGGGCTCAAGTAAGTTTTGTTGCATGGTTTGATAAAGATCTTGAATGCTTTTCCCATGCAGGCTTTCTTTACCCACCATGAACTTAAAACCGTTGTAGGGACTGGGGTTATGACTGGCAGTGATGATGATGCATCCCGCCACATGACAGTGAAATACAGCAAAATAAGCCAAGGGTGAAGGTTGCATCCCCAAATCCAATACATCAAAACCCATGGCATTCACGCCTTGAATCACAGCTTGGTGCAATACAGGGCTAGAAAGTCTGGCATCATGGGCAATGGCAATCGCTTGCTTTTCATCCTGATGTAACAATGTGGTGTAGGCTTTTCCCAATTGGTAGGCAAAGGTTTCATCAATGTCTTGGCCTGCAATACCGCGAATATCGTACTCTCGAAAAATGTGATGGGGAAAATGGGGCATATTGAAACTCACTTGGGTATGAATATTGTGATTCAAGTATTAAATCACCCCCGTCATTCCCGAAATCTTGTATCGGGAATCTAATGATAGACCCTCGACACAAGCACTCTTGGGTGACGATTGGATGATAGAAATGATAGTTCTATACTTGAATGACTATATACTGCAAGATAATGCCTAACTTGCGATAAGAAAGCCCTCGCTTATGCTGCGACAATGTCAGGCTCTCAACTTAATCAAGAACAATATGAAGCAGTATTCTACCGTGGTGGACCGATGTTGGTGTTGGCAGGTGCAGGCTCGGGTAAAACACGGGTCATTACCGAGCGGATTTCAGCCTTGGTGGAGCGTGATGTGCCACATGATGCGATTACTGCCGTCACGTTTACCAACAAAGCCGCCAAAGAAATGCGCGAGCGTTTACAAAAACGTTTGGGTGACACCTCCAAAACATTGCGAATTTGCACTTTTCATGCCTTGGGCTTGGCGATGGTGAGGGAACATGCGCCGTTGTTGGAACGCAAAAGCAATGTCTCTATTTTTTCAGGTTCAGAACAAAAATCAGCTTTGCGATCGGTGTTGGCAGATTTAAAACTCCCTTCGGATAGCGATCAAGTGGATCGTTTGATTGGACGCATTTCCTTATTGAAAAGTGGACTGTTGGAAGCGGAAGACAACTCTTTGGCAGTGATTTGCGAACGTTACGATGCTTTGTTGGCGCGTATGAATGCTGTTGATTTTGATGATTTGATGATTCTACCCATTCGTTTGCTGTCCGAACACAAAGATGTGCAGGCCTTGTGGCGTATGCGTTGCCGTTATTTTTTGGTCGATGAATATCAAGATTCCAGCCGTGTCCAATATGATTTGATTCGTTTGTTGATGCCTGCTGATGGGCATTTGACGGTGGTGGGCGATGATGACCAATCCATTTATGGTTGGCGGGGTGCGGATGTTCGCAACTTGTTTGAATTGGACAAAGATTATCCCACCTTGCATGTGGTGCGTTTGGAAGAAAATTACCGTTCCACCCAGTCTATTTTACAAGCATCCAATACCTTGATTGCCAAAAATAGTGAGCGTATGGGAAAGGTGTTGCGTTCCAATTTGGGGCAAGGAAAACCAGTCCGTATTTGGGAATCGGGCAATGCGGAAGATGAAGCGCAGCGACTGGCTTCTGATATTAAAGCACGCCGTGCAGTCGCGGAAGCCAAGGGTTGGGATGATTTTTGTGTGTTGTACCGTGCCTCCTTTTTATCGCGACCTGTGGAAATGGCATTGCGTGAAGCGGATGTGCCGTATCATGTCAGTGGCGGGCTATCCTTTTTTGATCGTGCAGAAATTCAAGATACCTTGGCTTATTTACGTTTGATGGCGAATCCCGAAGATGATTTGGCATTTATGCGCGCTGTGGCAAGACCTCGCCGTGGTGTGGGTGCAAAAGCGTTGGAACTGTTGGGTGAGTTTGCTTGGGCGAATGAATGTTCCTTGTTGGAAGCCTGTTTGCATGACGCGTTGGAGCATCGTTTAAGCCATACCTTGCGTGAGTTTGCTGACATGGTATCGGGTGTGGAGCATATGTTTTTGCACAGCGAACCCGATGATGCCTTTGATGCGCTGCTTGAGCGCACGCGATTGGAAGACATTATTCGTAAAGAAGCAGCGGATGAGGATGAGGCGGAACGGCGGATGCGTAATATCATGGACTTACGCCGTTGGTGGATGCGTCATACCGAAGCGGGCGGAAATTTGGAAAGCTTTATGCAACATGTGTTTTTAGCATCCAATCAAGAGCAAGATGAACCTGAAGGGCAAGTCCGTTTGATGACAGTCCATGCAGCCAAAGGCTTAGAGTTTGACCATGTGTATATTATTGGTGTGGAAGATGGTTTGTTTCCGCATAAAAATGCCATAGAAGAAAATCGTTTGGAAGAAGAACGCCGTTTGATGTATGTGGCGATGACGCGCGCGCGTTACCGTTTGACACTGGCTTATGTGCGGGTGCGGATGCGTTATGGTACGAAAGAAAAAAAAGGCCCATCCATGTTTTTGGATGAACCCGATCCATCCGTATTGAGTTGGGTGGATAAATCTTCTGATTCTGCGGCTGCCAAGGAAGAAGTGGAAGATGCGATGGCTATTTTCAAAGCCATTGCTGAAAAAGCCAAAGCGAGGACATAGCGCGTGGATGCAAAGATTAAGTTGGATGGTTTGGATGCATATCTTGCTGAATGTTGTCGAAAATATGATTTACAGGCCTGTGCGGTGGTGACATCTGAAGGGAAAATACTCGAAAATGCAGGTGAATTTATTGCGGATCGTTGCTTGCTTTTATTGCCTGAATATTTGGACATGTCTTATAAAATGGGTGTGGTGAGCGAGATGCAGGGCTTATCATCGGTGTGTTTATCATCCTCCAATCAACGCCAGAAAATGTTGGCATGGCGATTTGAAGCTTGGGATGGTTTGGTATTGTGCGTGTTGCTGTGTTTGGGGAAACTTCCTCGGCATGTATCGGTCATTCAACATGCGATGATGCGTGATATACCCACACTGATGAAGCCTGTTCAAGGTTTGGATATATGAGTATTGCGGTGTTGTTGCTGGCAGCAGGCAGTGGTCAACGTTTTGGTGGTGATATACCCAAACAATATGTATCCGTCGCAGGGCAAGCGATTTTTTTGCATACACTAAGAAGTTTAGAACATGAACCGCGCATTGCCATGGTGCAGCCCGTGATTGCGGCAGGTGATGATATGTTTGTTGATATACTTGCTGGTCATGAATTTTCATTTGAATTGCTTGCACCTGTGCAAGGAGGGGCGGAACGTTCCATTTCGATGCAACGAGGCTTGGCTGCCTTGCCTGATGATGTGGATATGGTGGCAGTGCATGATGCGGCACGCCCCATGACCTCGCAAGCTGTCTTAAAAGATGTGTTGGATGTGGCGATTGAACATGGCGCAGCGATTCCTGCGATTGCAGTGCATGACACCATCAAGCGCGTGGACGAATGTGGAAAAGTCATTGAAACACCCAACCGTGCTTGTTTGCGTGCTGTGCAAACACCACAAGTGGCGCGTTTGGATTGGTTTCAAAGAGCTTTGACCAAGGAATCCGACCGTTTACATCTTCATACCGATGATGCGTCAGTATTGGAAGCTGCTGGCTTTCCTGTTTATGTCTCGCAAGGTGATGTGAACAACCGAAAAATTACCACGCAACATGATTTACAATGGATGCAAGATTTTTTGGAGGCACAAAGATGACAATCAGAATTGGACAAGGTTTTGATGTGCATGCGTTTGCCGAACATCGCAAACTCATGCTGGGCGGCATTGAAGTGGACTATCACTTGGGTTTGGCAGGTCATTCGGATGCCGATGTATTGATTCATGCGGTCTGTGATGCACTTTTGGGTGCGGCTGGTTTGGGGGATATTGGTCATCATTTTCCTGATAATAATCCGCAATACAAAGGCATAGATAGTCGAAAATTATTGTCGCAGGTGATGAAAAACTTGCATGATTTGGGCTGGAAGGTGGGCAACCTTGATGCCACGGTGATTGCCCAAAAGCCCAAATTAGCAAGTTATATTCCTGAGATGCGTGCATGTTTGGCAGGGTTGTTGTCGGTGGATGTGGGCGTATGCAATATTAAGGCGACGACGACGGAAAAGCTTGGTTTTATAGGTCGTGGAGAAGGCATTGCAGCGCAAGCTGTGGTCTTATTGGAGACTGATATCGATTGATATTTCACGACTTTGTTCAGGAATTTGTTCAAAAACAAAGGTGAAATCACGTTGCCCATGAGCTGAAATGGGCGTGAGGTCGATGTCAGGTGCAATATAAGGTGCATGTCGAATTTGCGGTAAACTGGGTGGCATGGTGATGGACAATGTGCTGCTTTGTGTGGGTGATGTGTTGGCTGCATCGTAAAACTGAACGATGAGTTGTGGTGGCAATTGGGGGGCATCAAGGCGATTTTGGATGCTACCCGTGAGAATCAATACTTTACTGCCATTTTGACGGGTCATCCATTGGCGGTGACTTTGATTGCGTAGAATCAACCAATCATTGGCTTGTGTATGGAGCGGGTAATGAAGTTGGGCGAGAATATTTCTAACCCATGCTTGTTGTAACCAGATGTCTTGATTGTATTGAATACCGAAACCTGTGATGATAAGTAAAACAACGGTGAGCCAAGGCCATAAACGGACTTTTTTGCGTTGGGGGGCAAGTGGCATGGCATCTAGGGGTGGTGGTGTGGTATTTTCATGCAGGGGAGTATGAGGTGTGGACATGTTATCGGTGGTGAATTCGGTTTGGCAACGGTGACAGACGAGTAAAGCATGATGGACATCTTGCTTGAGTTGATATGTTGCGTGGCATTGAGGGCAGGTGACATGCATGGCGGCGATGATGAAGTTTTTGAAGCTGGTTGTCAGTATAGTCATTTAAGTAGGAAAGTATCTCGTCATCCTCGCGTGCTTTTGTCGAGGATCTCTTTAAACCATAGATTCCCGATAAAAGATTTCGGGGATGACGATAAGGGTCAATCAATACTTAAACTACTATAGTTTGTCGGTTGAATGAGGTGTGTAACTTATGGGGAAGGGGTTAAGGTATGGCAGAACGTAAAACAATGATGGCTATGAAACAATTGATGCTACGTTACCCTACAGGGAAAGTTGCCCTTTCGGGTATTAACCTCAGCATTGAACAAGGTGAGTTTGTTTATTTAACGGGTGAAAGTGGCGCGGGTAAATCATCGCTTTTAAGGATGTTTTATGGTGGTTTGCGTCCGACTTCTGGACAGTTACATGTTCAAGGTTGGGATATGCGTGAAGCCAGTGAAGATGATGTCCGTAGTTTGCGTCGGCGTACAGGTGTGTGTTTTCAAAATCAACGCTTACTTTTTTCTCGGACTGTATTTGAAAATGTGGCATTGCCTTTACATATTCAAGGTTGGGATAAAAAACGTTTGATTCCAAGGGTACAAAAAGTATTGGATTATGTGCGTTTGGGCGATCGTTTATGGTCGTATCCCGAAGCTTTATCGGGGGGTGAGCAACAACGCATTGCTATTGCACGTGCGATGATGGCAACGCCACCCGTGGTGTTGGCTGATGAACCAACAGGTAATTTGGATGAGGAAACAGCACGGCACGTCTTGGATTTATTGATGGGTTTGAATCAATTGGGGATGACAGTGATTATGGCAACGCATGATTTACATTTATTAAATTCACATCCAGGGCGGGTGGTGCAACTGCACGCAGGTGCGTTGGTGGGAGATAGTTATGCACCCTAAAGGTGTTCGTGTTCATTTACCTGGTGGCTGGAATATGCCGCCCATGGGTATTCATCAATATCTTGCTTTAATCATTGTAGCTGTCGCACTTTGGGCGTTGGGTTCAGTGTGGATGGGCTTGCAGGCGACGGGTGATTGGGTCGGCTCATGGCAAAAAAACATGGTCTTGCATGTGTATTTACCGCAGGAATCCAATGATAAATTGGCGCGTTTGAAAAGTGATTTGCAGAATATATCAGGTGTTGTGACTGTGGTATCGGTATCCCATGATGTGGCGGCGAATTGGATGCAACAGTGGTTGGGGAAGGGGGTGGGTGATGTTTCATTGATGGCAAAACATTTACCTGAAACCTTGGTCTTATCGTTACAACATAGTGATGGTGAATTATTTGTCGTGGATGATGTGCGTGAAACAGCTCAAAGGGTCGGGGCAAGCATCAATGAAGATGAGGTGCGTTTGCTTGGCATGAGGGATGTGCTGGATCAAGCGGAGTATTTGGCTTGGTTTGTGACGCTTTTATTGGGCTTGGCAATGGCATTGATTGTTTCCAATACCTTGCGTATGATTCTTTTGGCACGCGCCGATGAAATTCATTTGATGCGTTTGATGGGTGCAAAAGAATGGTTTGTACGCATGCCTTTTTTGCTAGAAGGATCAGCTTTGGGGGCAGCAGCAGGGTTGTTGGCTTGGGGTTTGTTGTGGCCTTGGGTATGGGGTATTTCTTCATGGTTAGAAGCATCGTCAGTGAGCTTGAATATATGGGGGCTTTTGTTACCTTTGTTGTTCGGTGGCGCTGTGTTGGGATGTTTGGGGGCTGCGGTAGCCACGGCGCGTTTGGAATCGCCTGATAGTGTGGATGTTTAAGGTGTAAAAAAAGCCGCAGTGTTTGGCTGCGGCTTTCATGGTGGATCATACTACTTTCGTCACCCCCGAGTGCTTGTGTCGGGGGTCTATGGATAGATACTCGATAAAAGCATTCGAGCATGACGTTTCTTTATTTACTTTGTTTTCTTTGGTGCACTACGCTTGCGTTCTGTTTCAGTTAAGAAACGTTTGCGTAAACGAATGCTTTTCGGTGTAATTTCAACCAATTCATCATCGGCAATAAATTCAATCGCACGTTCCAAGGATAATGTCATCGGTGGAATCAAGTTGACCGCTTCATCCGTACCTGATGAACGAACATTGGTGAGTTTCTTCTCACGTGTCGCATTGACAACCAAATCGTTATCACGGCTATGAATACCAATAATCATGCCTTCATATACTTTAACATTCGCACCGAAGAACAATTTACCACGTTCTTGAATTTTCCACATACCAAAAGAAACGGTTTCACCATTGCACATGGAAACAAGAACACCATTTTGACGCCCAGGTAATGCACCCACATAATTTCCATATTCATGAAAGACATGGTTCATAACACCTGTACCGCGTGTGTCGGTCATGAATTCAGAGGTGTAACCAATCAAACCACGGGTTGGCGCGATAAACTCAATACGCGTCATGCCATCATTGGTCGTTTCCATGCTGGTCATTTCTGCGCCACGGATACCCATTTTTTCAATGACTGTGCCTTGGTATTCAGATTGAACATCAATCGTGACACTTTCATACGGTTCTTTTTTCACGCCATCAATAATCCGAACAATCACAGTGGGGCGAGACACCGCCATTTCAAAGCCTTCACGACGCATGTTTTCAAGTAAAATACCAATTTGAAGCTCACCACGACCAGAAATCTTATAAATATCAGCCGAGTCCGTTTCTTCAACCTTCATGGCAACATTGGTACGCACTTCTTTGAACAAACGTTCACGAATTTGACGCGTGGTGACAAACTTACCTTCAGTACCTGCAAGGGGTGAGTTGTTGACATGCAATTCCATGCTCAGTGTGGGCTCATCCACGTGAATGACTGGCAAAGCCATGGGTTTGGCTTTATCGGCCATGGTCTCACCAATATTGATGTTTTCGAGACCCGCAACTGCGACCAAATCACCACACTCAGCTTCTTGTACTTCAATGCGCTCTAAACCTTGAAAGCCCAAGAGCTTGGTGACTTTGAAATTTTCTGTGGTGCTATCTGCATGAATCACGGTGACTTCTTGACCCATCTTCACGCGACCATTGGCAATGCGACCAATCACAATACGTCCGATATATTCATCCCAATCCAATGTGGTGGCAAGCATTTGCAAGGGGGCTTCAGGATCGCCTGACGGTGCTTCAACATGCTCAATAATAGTCTCGAACAAACACGTCAGATTGTCGGATTCTTCGGTGTGATCCAACATGGCATAACCATTTTTAGCGGATGCAAAAACCACAGGAAAATCAAGTTGATCATCGGTTGCGCCCAAAGCAGCGAATAAATCAAAGGTTTTATCCACAACACCATCAGGATCAGAGCCAGTACGGTCAATTTTGTTGACCACAACAATCGGTTTTAAACCCAAAGCCAAGGCTTTAGATGTCACAAAACGGGTTTGAGGCATGGGTCCTTCAGCCGCATCCACCAATAAAACCACACCATCGACCATGTTTAAGACACGTTCCACTTCGCCACCAAAGTCCGCATGGCCAGGGGTGTCCACAATGTTGATATGGTAATCACCATAATCAATGGCGGTGTTTTTGGCGAGAATGGTGATGCCACGCTCTTTTTCAATGGCGTTGGAATCCATGACACAGGTGCCTTGATCTTCGCGAATATCGTCAAATGTTCCCGATTGTTTCAGTAATTCATCCACCAATGTTGTTTTACCATGATCCACGTGAGCGATAATGGCAATATTGCGTAATTTGCGTGACATACGTTGTTAACCTCAGAGATAGCTGCTATAAAAAGGTCGGCAGCTTAAAAATCGAAGCGCATGGTAACAGGGAAGGATTCAATGGAAATAAGTAAATTTGATATTCAAGCGATGCTTTGTAAGGTGCATCGCACTTTGAATGATTTTTTAGGGTTGAATTTTTTTAATATTTTGATATTGGATTTGTATTAATCATGTTTAAATCAGTGTTGGTGGTGTGTGTAGGGAACATTTGCCGTAGCCCGATGGGTGAAGCCTTCTTGAAACAACTTTGCCAAGAAAAAAAAATGGATATGTCCATTGCTTCAGCAGGCATTGGTGCTTTGGTGGGACATGCTGCGGATAAGCATGTCATTGATCTGATGCAACATAGAAATATTGATGTGACGGAGCATCATGCGCAGCAGTTAACGGAATCATTGGCGATGCAGTATGAACTTATGTTGGTGATGGAAAAAGGGCATGTGCAGGCTGTGAATCAAATGATACCACAAACGAGAGGGCGCGTTCATCTGTTGGGCAAATGGAATCAGAATGAAGAAATTCCTGATCCTTATCAAAAATCAGACGCACACTTTGTTGCAGCGTTATCAGCGATTGAAAGAAATATTCAGTTATGGGGAAAATATTTGTGATGATACAGAAATATGCGGTAAAAGTATGGTTGGGGTCATTGTTGATGCTATTAAATGCTTGTGTTTGGGCACCTGGTCAACACATGGATACTGGTATGTTTCATGAAAAAAATGTCAACCTGAATGATTTCAGAAAAGGCGTAGTGATTAAGCCCATCAATGGTGCTTTGGTTGCCAAACAAAGATCGAATGAAGTGAAACACGATCTTATCATTCCGAAAATTTTGGTATCAGATTTCAATACTTATCATTATGAGATTGAGCCTCAAGATGTATTGAAAATTACAGTCTGGGATCACCCTGAATTAACATCACCCAGTGGCACTTTTCAATCCAACACTGGAAACTTGGTCTATGCAGATGGCACTATTTTTTATCCTTATGTGGGTGTGATGCATGTCGCAGGAAAAACAATGGAGCAAGTGAGAGATCAGTTGACCCATCAGTTAAGCAAGTTTATCGAAAACCCTCAGTTGTCTGTTGAAGTTCAAACTTTTCGTAGTCAGTATGCTTATATCACAGGGCAAGTGAATAAAGCAGGGCAGGTGGCGCTCACAGACAGCCCTTTGACGGTCATGCGTATTATTTCTCAAGCTGGAGGTGTATTGCCAACAGCAGACCTTCGTCATGCAACGTTGTTACGTGATGGAAAAATTTATACCTTAGATTTATTTTCTCTGTATGAACGTGGGCAAGCGGATTTAAATATTCTTTTGAAACATGGCGATATTTTAAATATTCCAGATAACCAACTGAATAAAGTATTTGTCATGGGTGCAGTCGGAAAAGCCAGTACATTGTTTATTCAAAATGATAAAATGTCTTTGGCTGAATCGCTATCAGATGTGAATGGATTTTCAGGCGCTTCCAATCCTTCTCAGATTTATGTGATTCGAGGCAAACGAGATAAAGGCGTTATTGCTGCTGATCGTTTTGATGCTTTGGCACAATTGGAAGTGTATCACTTGGATGCGTCTTCTCCTGATGCGCTCATCTTGGCGGATCAGTTTCATCTTCAAGCACGCGATGTGGTGTATGTATCGACCACCGAGTTGAAACGCTTTGCCAGTGTGTTTGGTGATATTAGCCGTGTGATCAATACAACAGCCCAAACATTGATTTTAAAGAAAGCTGCTGGCTTTTAAGGGATATGACTATGCAACAACATCAACAAGTTTCACCTGCTGATTTAAATGAAGAGGATGAAATTAACCTGTTGGAATATCTTGAAGCACTGTTGGATGCGAAGTGGCTGATTGTTTTGGTGACCTTGGTGATCGGTGGTTTGGGAGGTGTGTATGCACTACTGGTAACCCCGATTTATCAAGCGGATGCATTGATTCAGGTGGAGAGCAAATCGCCAAGTTTTGGTGGTTCAGGTGCAAATGACTTCATGAACATAATGGGGCAAGGTGATGCTTCTGCCAGTACAGAAATGGAGATTATTAAATCTCGATCTGTGATGGAAAAGGTCATTCAAAGCTTGCATTTGGATACGATGGCTGAACCCAAATTTTTTCCAAAAATAGGACGCTATTTTTATAGAACGTATGATAAAGAAGGATTTCGAGAGCCTTTATTAGATATGTCTTCTTATGCTTGGGGTGGGGAACAGATTAAGTTGGAAAGTTTAGATGTTCCCAGTGACCTATTGGGCGTGAGTTTGCGTATTGTCTATGAAGGTCAACAGTATTTTAAACTCTATGATGATGATGTGCTTTTGTTGAAAGGTGTGGTTGGCATCTTGGCTGAGAATAAAGATATGGGTGTTCATATTTTTATCAGTCAATTGAATGCGCGGGAAGGTGTGGAATTTTTGGTGCGTAAAGTCCGTATGCTGGATGCTTTGTCCATGTATGCGGGCGGTTTAGGCATCAGTGAAAAAGGCAAGGGGACAGGTGTCATCTCTCTGACCTTTACCAGTGATAAGCCAGCATTGGCGCAAAGCTTTTTGGATACTGTTGCAAAAGTATATTTAAGACAAAATGTTGAAAGAAAAACAGAGGAAGCCAAACGTTCCTTGAGCTTTTTGAAAAAGCAATTACCGACAGTACGAAACCAACTTGAAACGGCTGAAATGCGTATGAATGAATACCGTTTAAAAGCGGGTTCTGTGAATTTAAGTTTAGAAACACAAGGTGTGTTGACACAAGTGGTTGATTTAGATCAACAATTATCGGAACTGGACTTTAAACGTACGGACTTAGCGCAGCGATTCACTGTGGCTCATCCGTTAATGATAGCACTGGGTGAGAAAAGAGCGCGTTTATTGAAGGATAAGCAAGAACTGGAGAAAAAAGTGCAATCTCTTCCTGCAACAGAGCAAAAGATGTTAACACTGATGCGAGATGTAAAGGTAAACACTGAATTGTACACGTTTCTTTTGAATAAAACGCAGGAATTGAAAGTGGTTGAAGCAGGAACAGTCGGCAATGTGCGTATCCTTGATTTTGCTATGTTGCCTTATCAGCCGATAAAGCCAAAGAAAAGTCTTATTTTGGTTTTAGGTTTGGTGATTGGTATGTTTTTGGGCATTGTGTTGGCTTTTATCCGTAAAGCCATGCACCAAGGTGTTGAAGATCCTGATATGCTGGAGCAAAAAACAGGTTTATCTGTGTTTGCCGGCATCCCGCATTCTAATTTACAAGAATCACTGCATGAAAAAATGAAGAAGGCGAAGGGTGGAGAAAAGGCTTTGCTTGCCTTGGTGGATGATGCTGATTTATCCATTGAAAGCTTAAGAAGTTTGAGAACCAACTTGCATTTTGCCATGATGGAATCATCCAATAACCGAGTCATGCTAACAGGCCCCGCCCCAGGCCTTGGAAAATCGTTTGTATCGGCGAACTTTGGCGCTGTGCTGGCATCTTCAGGACAAAAGGTGTTATTGATGGATGGTGATATGAGGAAGGGGCATTTGCATGAGTATTTCAATATGCCGCGCTCTCCAGGTTTATCGGGGTTAATTTTAGGGCAGGTGGCACTTGATGATGCCTATCATGCTACAGAGGTTGAGAATCTTTGGGTGATGCCGACGGGTGTGATGCCGCCCAACCCTGCGGATTTACTGATGAGTGAAAAATTTGATATGATATTGGATCAACTTTCTGAAAAATTTGACTTGATTCTCATTGATACGCCGCCTGTTTTAGCGGTGACAGATGCTGTATTGATTGGACGACGTGTGGGTGTTTCATTTATGTTGGTGCGGAGTGGTCGTCACCCATTGAGAGAGATTCAACATGCCATCAAGCAGGTGGAGCAGGCTGGTGTATCTTTATCGGGATTGATTTTTAATGATATTATGCCAAAACGTTCGATTTATAGTTATGGTAACTATAAATATCACTATCAATATAGTTATAAAAAATCAGCGTAAAATGTGATGAGTATAGTCATTCAAGTATAGAGCTATCATTTCCATATTCCCCAATCGTCATCCTCGAATGCTTGTATCGAGGATCTATCATTAGATTCCCGATAAAAGATTTCGGGAATGACGTGGTGATTTAATACTTGAATCACTATAGTGTTTTTTTGAGAGAGGTTTAAGCCATGAATCGTATGAAAGCAGTGATTTTAGCAGGTGGCTCGGGCAGTCGTCTTTGGCCGATGTCGCGTCAGCAGTTGCCCAAACAATTTTTGAAGTTGGGTGGTGAAGAGTCATTATTGGCAGCCACGATTTCACGTTTATCGCCCATGATTGAACAAGATGATGTGTGGGTGGTAACCAATGAAGCGCATGCCACGGGCGAAGCCTTTTCAGAGCTGGATCATTTGCATACCATTCTTGAGCCATGTGGACGCAATACCGCGCCTGCCATTGCTTTAGCAGCGGCATTGTTGATGCGTGAGGGTGATGACCCCACGATGTTGGTCTTGCCTGCGGATCATTTGATTCAAGACTTGCCCTCCTTCCATGCAGCCTTAAAAAAAGCACAGTTAGAAGCAGAGAATGGAAAATTGGTGACCTTTGGCATTGTGCCTGAACATCCTGATACGGGGTTTGGTTATATTCAGGCTGAGCAAGCTTCAGATGGTGATGCCTTGCCTGTTAAACGCTTTACTGAAAAACCGAATTTACCAACTGCCAAATCCTTTTTGGAAGAAGGTGGCTATTTTTGGAATTCAGGCATGTTCGTTTGGAAAGCATCCGTCATTTTGACCGAATTAAAACAATATAGTCCTGACATTTATGATGAAGTGATGGGTATGCAAAAACTTTGGGAAAGTGGTGGCAACTGGCAAGAAACAGTACGTCAGCGTTTTCACAATATGCCATCTATTTCCATTGATTATGCGGTGTTAGAACCTTCCGATGATGTGATGGTTGTGCCTGTGTCCATGGGCTGGTCAGATGTGGGAAGCTGGGATGCGGTGTTTGATATTTCAGAAAAAGATGCGAATAACAATGCTGTCAGTGGTCGGGTCATGGCGATTGATTGCAAAAATAGTTTGCTGCGTAGCGAATCACGTTTGATTGCGGCGGTGGGTTTGGAAAATATCATCGCTGTGGAAACACCCGATGCGATTTTGCTTTGCCCACGCGGTGAGAGCCAGCGTGTGCGTGAGATTGTGGACATGTTGAAATTGCAAGATGATGGCACATACCGTGAGCATGTGACGGTAAAACGACCGTGGGGTAGTTATACAGTCTTGGAAAGCCTTACGACAGGCTTTAAATTAAAGCGCATTGAGGTTAAGCAAGGCGCTAGTTTGAGCTTGCAAAGTCATCAGCACCGTTCTGAACATTGGATTGTGGTATCGGGTACGGCGACAGTCACCCGTGATGATGAAGTACTGACTGTAACTAAAAATGAAAGCACCTATATTCCGATAGGGACAAAACATCGCTTGCAAAACAAAGGAAAAATACCCTTGCAAATGATTGAGGTGCAAGTCGGTGATTATTTGGAAGAAGATGATATTGAACGTTTTGAAGATATATATGGGCGAAATTAACCAGTGTTGTTTGAAGTTCAATGATTTTTAACTACACTTAAATCTTAAAGATGATTCATGGGAGGTTGCTGATGAAAAACTTTTTGATGGCGATGGTTATGGCTTGTTTCATGTCGATGGGGATTGCTTATGCAGGGGATAAAATTGATGTGAATACTGCCACCGCAGTGGAGCTTCAATCTGTGAAGGGTATTGGTGTGAAAACGGCGGCTTCTATTGTTACATACCGTGAAGCACATGGTGCTTTTAATTCATTGGATGATATCACTGGGGTAAAAGGCATTGGTGATAAAAAATTACTGAAGCTACGTGATGCATTGATGGTTTCTCAGGTGAAAAAAGACTAAGGGTGCTGGGTTCGAGTTATTCTCACAGTTTGAAACTTTATCCAACTTGCCATAAAACCCCGTCCTTTAGGTCGGGGATATAAGGCAATACGTGTAGTATTTGACAGTCTCAATATATTCCACACACTTGTCAGTGTCTTAAACGACCTACCGTGGGACTCACGGGAAGTAACGCTTGTGGAAATATGAGTAGTCATTTAAACACTCAGCCCAAGAATTCTCTTGCTTTAGCTAGTAGAGGAGTGTCAAGCATGTAGTCAACACTCTGTGCTTGTGTCGGGTATCTTTTTTAGGCTCCGACACGAACCGCGCTGGGTGGACATGGTGAGGATAATCGGGAATAACAAGACGAGGTAAGCGAGCGATGTCGAAAACTGCTACCGTCATTGAAGATAATCCGTAGGGGCGACCCTTGTGGTTGCCCTATTTCTACATCAGGTCATTGATACAGGGCAGGCACAAGACCTGCCCTTGCATCGTATATTATCTATTGATAAATTGGTATCGAATCAAATAATCAATGACTTGATCCACACAAGCACTTAAATCATTTGAGCCTGTATCCACGCAAATTTCTGGATTTTCAGGCGGTTCATAGGGTGATGAAATGCCAGTGAAATCAGCAATCTCACCCGCGCGTGCTTTTTTATATAAGCCTTTCACATCGCGTGATTCACAAATTTCTAAGGCAGTATTGCAATGCACTTCAATAAAACGCTCGCCAACAATGTTGCGTACTTTTTCGCGGTCTGCACGAAAGGGAGAGATAAAAGCGGTTAAGGTTAAAATACCTGCTTGTACAAACAAACCAGCGACTTCACCCACACGGCGAATATTTTCTACCCTATCATCATCAGAAAATGTTAAATCAGCACACAAACCATGTCGTACATTATCCCCATCAATGACAAAGGTGTGTACTTTCATCGCATGTAAACGATCTTCCACGGCATTAGCAAGCGTTGATTTTCCCGCCCCTGAAAGTCCTGTAAACCACAAAACTGCACCACAATGTCCATTCAATTGCTCGCGCATCGCTGGCGTTACCCTTGAATCATGCCACACGACATTGCTACTCTTTTCTGATGTCTTCTCGTGTTGATCTGACATGGCTACCCCCTTTTCCAAGTTGTGCCTGTTGCACTATCTTCCAGTATAATGCCTTGTGCTGCAAGCTCATGGCGAATGGCATCGGCTCTGGAAAAATTACGCGATTTTTTGGCGGCAGTACGTTCTTCAATCAATGATTCAATGGCAGACGTATCTTCTTCATCACCTTGAAACCATATTTCAGCATCTTGTTGAACAATCGCCAATAAACCTGTCATCGCCGTAAAACAAGCCATATCTGCCACCATATCTTGATGTTCATTCAGCCCTTTATTGATGCGCCGTGAACACTCAAACACTTCGGCTAAGGCTTCGGGCGTATTGAAATCATCATTCAAAGCCGTTTGAAAAGCTTGGTTAACATTCGCTTGAACTATGTTCATGTCACCCAAACGGCGTTTGGTTTCATATAATCTATCCAACCCTGCTTTGGCAGCATTCAGTGCTGCATCGGAGAAATCCAAGGGGGATCGGTAATGTGTTCCTAAGATAAACATCCGTAAGACTTCGGGATGATATGTTTCAGTGACTTCACGAATGGTAAAAAAGTTGCCCAATGATTTGGACATCTTCTCAGCATTGATATTGACAAAACCATTGTGCAACCAGAAACGTGCAAAATCACCACCATTGGCAGCACAAGCTTGGGCAATTTCATTTTCATGATGGGGAAATTTCAAATCCATACCACCACCATGAATATCAAAGGTCTTACCCAAATGTTCACAACTCATAGCTGAACACTCAATATGCCAACCTGGGCGACCTTCGCCCCAAGGCGATGCCCAAGAAGGTTCACCTGTTTTGGCTTGTTTCCACAAAACAAAATCGAGTGGATCGCGTTTTTTATCATCGACATCGACACGGCTTCCCGATTCTAAATCATCAATGTTTTTGCCCGATAATGTGCCATAACCATTAAAGGAACGAACCGAATACAAGACATCGCCAGTATCGGATACATACGCAAAATTACGTTCAATCAAGGCTTCAATCATGGCAATCATGGCTGGCATATGGGTGGTGGCGCGTGGTTCAAGCGTTGGGCGCAAACAACCCAAAGCATCCATATCCTCATGAAACGCCGCAATCATTTTATCCGTAAGGGTTTGAATATCCATATTTCGTTCAGCAGCACGGGCAATAATTTTATCATCCACATCGGTGAAATTACGTACATAGTTCACATCATAGCCCAATTGTTTCAGCCAGCGATACACCACATCAAAAACAATCATGACGCGAGCATGTCCCACATGGCAATGGTCATAGACGGTCACACCACAGACATACATGCCCACTTGATTTGCTTGCAAGGTTGTGAACACTTGTTTTTCACCTGCGCGTGTATTGTAAAGGTGTAAACTCATGGTTTTAAAACATGTTGAAGGCGAACGCTTACCCCTTCTTTACCCAAGAAATTGACGATGGAAGACATGTCAGGGCCATGTAAAGCACCACTCAAGGCAACACGCAATGGCATGAATAAGGCTTTACCCTTGCAGCCTGTTTCTTCTTTGACCGCATTCATCCAAACTTTCCAATCACAATTGTCCATAGTCTGCCAAAGTTGCAATGCCGTGGTATAAAAACCTTCTGCTGCACTGTTGACAATGGCTTGTGCATCATCATTAAAGGGCACACTGGCATCAAGCAAGTATTGATAGTGCAAAACATCTTCAGCACGTTCCAAATTACCTGCAATCAAGCTTGTGAAATCAAGATTGGCGGTGGGAAGATGGACCTGCAACAAAGGCAGTAAGACCGCCGCATCCAAGTGGTGCAATAAACGGGTGTGCCAACGCCACATGTCTTCATTTGACCATTTAACCGAGGAGCGAGAAATATGTTCTGCATCAAATGCCGCCAATAAAGCCGCAATATCGAAAGCATCATCGGCAATATTGGGGTGACCAAGGCGGGTCATAGCTTGCACCAAGGCTTCAGCAATCAAGCCCGATTCACGCAGTTCTTTCACCGAATGACTACCCGTGCGTTTGGATAATTTTGCGCCATCTTCACCCAATAATAAACCATGATGTAAATACATGGGTACATTCAAATCTAAGGCTTGCAGTAACCACACTTGATAGGCGGAGTTGGTCAAATGGTCATCCCCGCGTAAGGCATGGGTAATCCCATCGACCGCATCATCAATGGCATTGGGCAATAAGAATGTAAACGAACCATCCGAACGCACGACCACAGGGTCATCCAAATCACGACGGGCAAACACCACATCACCACGCAAGGTATCGGGTACATGCACCTCACCTTCTTGGGCATGAATCGCCAAACGCCAAACAAATGGTTCTGTTTTGGATTTTTCTAAGGCTTCGTCTTTGGATAATTTTCGGCACTTGCCTGAATAACGGGGCGGTAAGCCTCTTGATGTTGCCAGTTTGCGATCCAAACCAAGTTGCGTTTCGGTACAAAAACAACGGTAAGCCAGCCCTTTTTCAGCCAAAGCATCCAAGGCATCTTGATGTTGCCCTGCATGTTGTGATTGAAACAAAGCCTCACCATCCCAATCTAATCCCAACCATTGCAAATCTTGTTTCAAGGCTTCAACAAACTCAGCTTCAGAACGTGAAGCATCGGTATCTTCAAAGCGCAATAAAAAACGTCCACCTAATTTTCGCGCATAAAGCCAGTTCAATAAGGCAGTGCGGACATTACCCAAGTGCATGAGACCTGTCGGGCTGGGTGCAAAACGTGTGACAACTTCAGTCATTTCGACTCCTTAGCCTGCGGTGTTTCATCAGGCATGATCAATATATATTCATCGGGATAGACATAGCCCAACCGTTGATGAACCAAATCTTCTAAAGCTTTTGGATCGTGGCGCAATTGAAGAATACGGCGTACCATGGTTTCACGCTGTCTCTTTAAATGAGACGCTTGTTGTTGCCATTGTATCATCTGCTGCTGTTCTTGTTGATAAACAAAGTAACCGTGATTGGAAAAAATGAGTTGATATGTCATCCAAGCCAAAACAAGGAGAGCCAGCCCCCAAAGGAGCCAGCTCTTGATGATACGCAATCGTTTCAAAGGCGAACAGTTTAAACGAATAATTTAATGTTTAGAAAAAGTTGCCAAGCCAGCATAACGTGCGCGTTCTCCCAATTCTTCTTCAATACGAAGCAATTGGTTGTATTTTGCCATACGATCCGAACGTGAAGCTGAACCTGATTTGATTTGACCACAGTTCAATGCCACTGCCAAATCAGCAATGGTCGCATCTTCTGTTTCACCCGAACGGTGTGACATCATGCAACGGTAACCAGCATCATGTGCCATGGTCACAGCCGCAATGGTTTCAGTGAGCGTGCCAATTTGATTCACTTTCACCAATAAAGCATTGGCAATGTTTTTCTCAATGCCTTCTTTCAAAATTTCAGGATTGGTGACAAACAAGTCATCACCCACCAATTGCACGGTTTTACCCAAGCGATCGGTTAAAAGTGACCAGCCTTCCCAATCATTTTCATCCAAACCATCTTCGACAGAGACCAATGGGTATTGTTTGCAGAAAGACTCAATCAAATCCACCATGCCTTCGGCATCCAGTTTGCGTCCGCCTTCACCATCCAAGACATACGAACCATCTTTATAAAATTCAGAAGCCGCCATATCACTGGCCAAGACAATATCTGTCCCTGCTTTCAAACCAGTCAATTCAATGGCTTCAAGAATAACGGTAATGCCTTCTTCATTTGATCCGAGATTCGGAGCAAAACCACCTTCATCACCCACAGCGGTGATATGCCCACCTTTTTTCAACACTGATTTCAAGGCATGAAAGACTTCTGCACCCATTTCCAAGGCTTGAGCAAAGCTAGATGCACCTGCGGGTGCAATCATATATTCTTGAAAATCAATGCTGTTATCGGCATGTGAGCCACCATTGATGACATTCATGCAAGGCACAGGCATCAAAACGGCATCTTCGCCACCAATATGTTGAAACAAGGATACTTCATCTTCCACGGCTTGCGCTTTCGCCACTGCCAGTGAAACACCCAAAATAGCGTTTGCACCCAAACGTGCTTTATTGGATGTGCCATCCAATTCAATCAAAGCATGATCCAAACCGCGTTGATCGGAGGCATCACGACCGATGGCTGTTTTGGCAAGTTCATCATTCACATGAGCAACCGCCTTGCGAACACCTTTACCTGATAAACGCGCACCACCATCACGCAATTCAACCGCTTCACGTTGCCCCGTAGAAGCACCACTTGGCACTGCCGCACGCGCAAATGCACCAGATTCTAAACGTACATCGACTTCAACCGTAGGATTACCACGGGAATCAAATATTTCACGTCCATGTACACTGATAATTTCACTCATTGTTTACTCCTAGCCGACCCCATTGCCGACGTTTTCATTTTTATTTCTATATATTCTTACCACAAAACACATGCTATAGTTGTTCAAGTATTCAGTTGCCCCCGTCATCTTTTATCGGGAATCTATGTGTTCCAATAGACCCTCGATACAAGCACTCGAGGGTGACGGTTGGGTGATAGAAATGACGGTTCTATACTTGAATCACTATACCTCTGTGATTCATTGTTTTTTTACAACACGATCCAATTGTTTCAATGTTGTTAACAGTCCTTCTAAATCAGCCAATGCCAATGAATTAGGACCATCTGATTTGGCTTGATCTGGATTCGGATGCACTTCCATAAATACTGCTGCCACACCCATAGCAACAGCCGCGCGTGACAAGCCGGGGACATATTCACGGTTGCCACCCGTTGCACCACCCAAGCCACCAGGTTGTTGCACCGAATGGGTGACATCATAGACCACAGGCGCGCCTGTTTCTGCCATCACCATCAATGAGCGAAAATCCGATACAAGATTGTTGTAACCAAAGCTTGTCCCACGATCACACAACATAATATCGTTGTTACCTGTTGATTTGGCTTTTTCCAACACATGCGGCATATCCCATGGTGCTAAAAATTGCCCTTTTTTGATATTCACAGGTTTACCAGCTTTGGCAACTTCGGTGATAAAATCGGTTTGCCGACATAAAAACGCAGGCGTTTGCAAAATATCAGCCACTTCTGCCACGGGTACAGCTTGTTCAGGTGTATGTACATCCGTGATAATCGGAACCCCGACTTCATCTTTGACCCGTTGCAAAATACGCAGACCTTCATCCAAACCAGGTCCACGAAAACCATCCACACTGGTGCGATTGGCTTTATCAAAACTTGATTTGAAGACAAAGGGTATACCCACACGCGCCGCAATATCACGAATTTGTGTAGCCACTTGCAAGGTGAAATCTTCGCCTTCAATCACACAAGGTCCAGCGAACAGTGCAAAAGGGCGATCATTGGCAATTTCAAAGTTTGATATTTGAATACGGTGGCACATTATGCATTCACCTTCGCTTTGACTGCGCCAATGAATCCTGCAAACAAAGGATGCGGATTGTAAGGGCGTGAAATGAATTCTGGATGAAATTGACAAGCCACAAACCAAGGATGATTTTTGACTTCAATCATTTCCACCAATGAGTTGTCAGGCAAGGTTCCCGAAACCACAAGGCCAGCAAGCTCCAACTCCTCGCGGTAAGTGTTGTTAAACTCATAACGATGACGATGACGCTCACGAATGTCTTCTTGAGCATAAGCTCTTCCTGCATGGGTATCCAAGACAACCTTACACGGATAACCACCCAAACGCATCGTACCACCAAAATCACTATCGGATGATCGGTGAACACGCCCACCTTCTTGTTCCCATTGGGTCATCAAAGCAATCACAGGATGCGCCGCACGTTCATCAAATTCACTGCTGGTGGCATCTTCAAGCCCTGCCACATGGCGTGCAAATTCAATGACTGCCAACTGCATACCCAAACAAATACCGAAAAATGGAATATTGTTTTCACGTGCATAACGAATCGCCAACATTTTACCGTCTGTCCCACGTTGACCAAAGCCACCGGGGACTAAAATACCATCTACACCTTGCAAAGCGGTTAGACCATCTGTTTCCAATGATTCTGCATTGATATAGACGATTTTCACACCCACATCATGATTTAAACCACCATGTTGCAAGGCTTCATTGACCGATTTATAAGCATCGGGAAGTGCCACATATTTTCCAACCATGCCGATTTTTACATGCATCTTGGGTGAACGAACCTTACGACAAATATCATCCCAAACAGATAAATCAGGCATGGGGTCATCGATGCCAAATTGACGTAATATCAACGCACCCAAGCCCCCATCACGCAAAATTTTGGGTACAGCATAAATGGTATCCACATCTGGCACATCAATCACCGCATTGCGCGGCACATTACAAAACAAGGCAATTTTATCTTTTTCATTCTTGGGAATGGCATATTCAGATCGGCACAATAAAGCATCGGCTTGAATACCAATTTCACGCAGTTTTTGCACAGAGTGCTGGGTCGGCTTGGTTTTTAACTCACCTGCCACGGCGACATAAGGCACCAAGGTTAAGTGAATAAAAGCCGTCATTTCACACCCTAAATCAAAACGCAACTGACGAATGGCTTCTAAGAAAGGTTGTGATTCAATATCACCCACCGTTCCGCCAATCTCTACAATCGCAATATCTATATCATCAGAGCGCAAGGATAGAACAGCATCCTTGATGGCATTGGTGATGTGTGGAATCACTTGCACGGTTGCCCCCAAATAATCGCCACGACGTTCGCGGCGAATCACGGATTCATAGATACGACCCGTGGTAAAGTTAGAGCGTTTGGACATTTGGGCATGGGTGAATCGTTCATAATGCCCCAAGTCCAAATCGGTTTCAGCCCCATCATCAGAGACAAAAACCTCACCGTGTTGATATGGACTCATGGTGCCAGGGTCAACATTGATATAGGGATCAAGCTTCTGCATGGTAATGGTCAGTCCACGGGCTTCAAATAAAGCTGCAAGTGAAGCTGCTGCAATGCCTTTTCCGAGTGAGGAAACGACACCGCCAGTGACGAAAATAAAACGTGTTTTTTTAGTGTTTTTATGATTCATAGATGGCGGCACAACATATCAGAATTGAAAGGTGCTTGCCAATAAGAAGGCATGGAATGTATGTAGCTTTATTGCGATGTTTTTCTACACTGCCGACATGTCGATTATTTTTCGTTGGATATTTTTTAGTTGTCTATCCCGTGCTGCGGGGACTTTACTGGCGTTGCTATCGATTTTTTCCATTATCGAAGTTTTTGATAAATCACGCTACCTTGGTAAAGGTTTGACCAGCAATCTCTTGATTGAATATATTGCATTAAAAATGCCATTTATGATGTCTGAATTTATGCCTGTGATTATGCTCATCGCCGTGAGCATATATATCACTGAAATTTCTCACCACCATGAGGTGGTTGCTATGCGCGCAGCAGGCATGGGCATTGAACCGATTCTATGGCCCATTGTTTCAGTGGGTGTCATCGGCATGTTGTTTGGACTTGCTATCACTCAGTGGGTGACACCGCATACCAATGTTCGTTTGGATTATATGGAACGCACCTATATTCAACATAAACCTATGATCAAACAAGGTGTTCAGTGGCTTAAAGATGACCAACGTTTTTATCGTCTTCAACCCTTAACATCCAATCGTTTTCAAATGATGATGCTAAAAACCGATACTCAAGGTCATTGGTTGCAACGTATGGATGCAAGCCAAGCCTTTTATAAGGATGGTTATTGGCATTTAAGTGATGTATATATCAGTTCCCCTGATATCAATGTGGGGCTTCAACTTAAGCATCAAGATCAAGTACAAATTGCTTCCAATATTACGCCCGATACGGCTGCACCGCCCAGTCCACGACACATGACGTTGATTGAGCTGTATAATTATGCAGACAGCCTTCAGAAGGCAGGGGTGAACAACACTTCATTTGTTTTTACCCTACATCATCAAATCGCATCCCCAGTTTCATGCATTATTATGGTATTGCTGGCTGTGTCGCTGTGCATGAATATGGGGAGTCGAATTTCAGCAGCATCTTGGGGCTTGATGATTGCGATTACTTTGGGATTGCTTTTTTATGTATTAAGCAATGCCAGTGGGCTGCTTGCCAATGGTGAGCGCTTGCCTGCTGCTTATGCAGCTTGGCTTCCATTGTTATTTTTTGGTGGCATTACAGGGTTTCTATTGATTCATCGCGAAGGAAAATAAAGACAGTGCTGAAGTGACATGAAGAGGGGATTTCATACCCTGTAACTGTTGAATAACAACATGTACAAAGGCTACATGTTGTTATTCGGGTTGCTTCTTATTTTATGATAATTTCAACATTTTTACAAATTCACGATGTAAAAGACCATTGGCACACAACACATCGCCTTTTTCAACATCGACACTTGCGCCATCCAAGTCAGTGATGATACCACCTGCCTCTTGCACCAATAAAATGCCCGCAGCAATATCCCAAGCACACAAACCACCTTCCCAATAAGCATCCAAACGACCTGCGGCGACATAAGCCAAATCCAAAGCGGCAGAACCACCACGGCGATAACCTTCGGCTGCACGCATGCACACATCCATACGTTTTTGAAAACTATCCATCAATTCTTTACGGCGATAAGGCGGCATACCTGAGGCAAAAATAGCGTGACCGACTTGATTCGCAGCAGATACACGCAAACGACGACGATTCAAAAAAGCACCGCCGCCACGCTTGGCTTCAAAGGTTTCGTCTTTAATAGGATCATGCACCACAGCTAAAAAAGGTTTTCCATCTTTCCATGCTGAGATAGAGACCGCAAAATGTGGGTAACCATGAATAAAATTGGTTGTACCGTCCAAAGGATCAATATACCATTGCATGGGTGCGGAGGGGTTCACCCGTTCTGATTCTTCAGCGACAATGCCATGATCGGGGTAGTGGCGACGAATTTCATTCAAAATAAGGTTTTCTGCCTTCTTATCAACCTCTGTTACAAAATCACGATCATGTTTCTCCTCAACTTTCAAATCCCCACGTTCATCAAAACTCCGTGCAATCAAATCTCCAGCCTTGCGGGCAGCGCGTACAGCAACAAACAACATGTGAATACTCCAAGCTCGGATATAACCGAATGGCGTACTATAGTCATAACATCTTAAAAATCATCACAGCCATGTTTGACATATCACATTGTGGATTCTCAAATAGGCTTTGTATGGATAGGTTTGCGGCATGGCTATTATCAATCGTCGTGCGCGGCACGAATATCACATTTTAGATACCTATGAAGTCGGCTTGGTGTTGCTAGGTCCTGAAGTAAAATCAATACGGGCAGGTCAGGCAAACTTAAAGGAAGCCCATTGTTTGATTCGTCATGACCATTTGCTTCTTATCGGTTGTCATATCAATCCATATAAACCTGCTGCGATGAATAACCCCAGTGACCCCACACGTTCACGGCAATTATTGATGCATAAGAAAGAGCAGTTGAAACTGATTGGCAAACTTAAAGAGAAAGGCATGACACTGGTGCCGTTAAAAATGTATTTTAATGAGCGCGGCTTTGCTAAATTACAAATTGGTTTGGCAAAGGGTAAGAAAAATTACGATAAACGTCAGGATCAAAAAGAACGTGATGTGAAGCGTGATTTGCAACGTCAATATAAGATGTAATGGAGCAAGCATCATGAACAATGATCGGCGCTTGGTGTACTCCAGTGAAGATGGGCAAATTGGCAAGACCATGCCGAACACGCGAAAGAAACGGAAAATACCACAGAAATCACCCTCTCAAGGCATTAAAAACCCAGCCAAACAGGGCGTGCGCATTCGCCGTGAAAGCAAAGGACGGGGTGGTAAAAGTGTCTGTGTGATTGAAGGCTTATCCCTGAATACACTTGAACTGAAAGCATTGCATAAGAAACTTAAAGCCCAACTGGGTACAGGTGGAGCAGTGAAAGGGGGTTGCATTGAAATTCAAGGGGATCACCGTGAGAAATTGCTTGTGCTGCTTGAAAAAGAAGGGGTGAAGGCAAAATTGGCAGGGGGGTAGTCATGTTTTTTATCAGCGGCGTAACATCTGTGTTTAAATACTTTCAGCAATAAAAACTGCCCGCTTGGGGGCTGGATAAGCTTCGATGGTTTGGCTTGCATCATCGGGATTGAGAAAATTACTTAAAGATTCAAATTGCATCCAATCGGTGCTGCGTTGTTCATCGGTACTGGTGACAGCAACATCCACGCAACGAATGTTTTTAAACCCACAACGTTTCAACCACACCGCGAGCATAGCAATGGATGGGATAAACCACACATTTCGCATTTTGGCATAGCGACCTTTGGGTATGAGGCAGGTGTTTTCATCACCATCCACAATCAACGTTTCCAAGACCAATTCACCACCTTGGCGCAACAAGTCCTTGAGCTGACTTAAATGATCCAAGGGTGACCTTCTGTGGTACAAAATGCCCATTGAGAAGACTGTATCAAAATTATGCATGCGTTCAGGCATATCATCAATGCCAACGGGCAATAAATAAGCAGGGGCATGGGGCTGATACTGTTTAACGGTGGCAAAATGCATGGAGAAAAGAGGCGTGGGGTCAATACCCAAGACAAAACTTGCGCCCTCCCCTAACATCCGCCATATATGGTAGCCCGAACCACAACCGACATCTAAAATATTTCGCCCTTGTAAGGGTGAAAGATGCGGTTGAACCCGTTGCCACTTCCAATCGGATCGCCATTCTGTATCAATATGGACACCAAAGATGTCAAAAGGTCCTTTGCGCCACGGGTGCATGGCTTGCAAAGATGACGTGATAGATGCTTGACTTTGTTCCGTATCACTTGCCCTACCGATACGCACCCTATCGGTATTGAAGTCTATGGATGACGGCGTGACTTGAGGCAAAGCATAAAAGCCTGTTTGCCAACGCTGCAAATCACCATGCCGTTGAATTTTTTCCCAACCTCTATCAAATAATTGCAATAACTCACAGGCATGAGATTTAAATTCTGGCATCCTTTGAAGTATATCTTTGATGTTTTCTCGTTCGTGGTCACGATAATCGTTCATTTGAATGCCAATATGGATGTAAAATTAAAACATTGAAACCATGTTTGGCTGTGCTGAAAACCAGCATCATGCAAGCGTTGGTGGTGTATTTTCAATGTTTCGGGGATAAGCACTTGTTCCAAGGCTTGGCGTTTTTGGCTAATTTCAATGTCTGAATAACCTTGTGAACGTTTAAACCCTTCATGTAAGGCAATTTGACGATGATTTTCATTTTCATCTTCAAAGCGAATTTTTTCGGATAAAATCAATACACCGCCTTTGCGTAAACCTTGGGCAATACGTGTCAGTAAGGCTTGACGTTTTTCCACGGGTATAAATTGTAGCGTAAAATTCAGCACCACCATGGAAGCATTTTCAATCACCACATCTTGAATATCGGCACATTGAAGTTGGATGGATGAACAACTGTGATCGGCATCAATATAGCTCTGGCACTGAGCAATCATTGCGGGAGCATTATCAACCCCGATGATGTTGCAACCCTGAACCTGAATACCGTGACATATCGCCAATGTTGATGCCCCCAAAGAGCAACCCAAGTCATAAATCTGACTGTTTTCTTGTGCATATTCAGTGGCAATCACGGCAAGCATGTCCAAACTTAAACCATAACCAGGCACGGAGCGTTGAATCATATCAGCAAAAACATCCGTGACTTGCGAGTCAAAACGAAATGAACCCAAGTTGGCATGGGCTTGCGCATAAATTTTATCTTGCTTCATGCCTTGCGAACAACCTCAACACCAGCTTTAAACACCAATGATTGACGTGGGCAATCCAAGCCTTCAATCGGAAGTAAACTTTCCATTTCAGCCACTTTATCTTTTTTCCCCCGTGTTTCAGGATGTTTGGCAATCAAAAAGGAACAAATATCGCAATATTCTTCAATCGAAATGGGATATGTGCCAATTTTTCGCCCAACAAGAATGATGTTTTCTTTATCAAAGCCAATCAAAGGTGAAAGCAAAGGCAGTGGGCTGGCATCATAAATAGCATGAATGTTTTCCACGGTTTGGCTGGCAACCTGCCCCAAAGCATCACCTGTCACCAAAGCATGGGCTTGGATTTCATCGGCGACCAAAGCAGCAGTGCGAATCATTTGGCGTTTATAAATAATCATGCGGTAGGTATCAGGGACCATCGCAATGGCATGACGTTGAAACTCTTCCAAATCAATCATAATCAAACGTAAACGTCCTTGATACAAGGATAATTGCTTGGCTAAGTTTTTGATTTTCGTAAAATCACGGTTGATGGTGCTGTTGTAAAGATGCACCAAGGTGACCGACATACCCCGTTTCATCATCGTGTATGCAGCGACAGGCGAATCAATACCACCTGAAAAAAGCACCACACCCTTGCCTGAGGAACCAACAGGAAGACCGCCAGCACCTTTGCGCTTATCGGTATAAATAAACGTGCCTTCTGTACCGACTTCAACATGCAGCATAAAATCAGGGTGTTTGATATTAACATTCAAATTCAGTTGATTTTTGAGGAAACCACCCACTTCATAGTTTAATTCAGGACTGGTGAGGGGGAAACGCTTATCGGAGCGACGGGAGCGAACGCAAAAAGATTGGTCTGTCACATCGCCAAGGTTTTCAGCGATGACTTGCATGGCAACTGTACGCATGGCTTCCAAAGTGGATTCGGATTCATGCATCAAAGCAAAATTACTGATGCCTGGAATCAATGCCAGATAATCAAGCATGGCTTCATCGACCTGTTCCATTTCCATAATGGTGCGGTCATGTTGGCGAACGATGCGCGCAGGTTTGAATAATCGTTTTAAATTATCCACCATCTTCTTTTCAAAGAAGCGTTTGTTTTTACCTTTGAGTGATAACTCGGCGAAGTGAATCAATATTTTTTGCATGCCCGAAGTTTAACCTATCGACATCCAAGGCGCACAAAAAAAGGTCTGTAATGATTCACAGACCTTTCAAAGATGTTCTAAAAATTAGAAACTTATTTCATGACATGTAATTCAACACGACGATTTTTAGCGCGACCTTCACGTGTGGCATTATCAGCAATAGGATTGATTTCACCATAACCCTGAGAGCTTAGACGAGAAGCTTTGATACCATGCGATGTAAAATAATTCATCACACTATGTGCGCGAAGCTTGGATAATGCCAAATTATAGGAATTTTTTCCTCGACTATCGGTATAGGCGGCAATTTCAATCTGAATATCGGGGCGTTTTTGAAGCACTGTTACGGCATCGTTTAGCGATGCACTGGATGCACTGGTTAAATCTGCGCTACTGCTTGCAAAATAAACACCTTCCAATGCAATGACTTCCAAAACAACAGGTTTGACAGGCACTTTCACAACAGGCTTAGGCTTCATCACCATAGGGGCAGGTTTTACATAGCGCACGATAGGCTTAGGTATTACAACAAGCACTGGCTTGGGTTTAGCACAATTGTTTTTTGCTTCATCACGCGCTTGCTGGGCATATTTTAAGGCGCTGGTAATAAGATCCGCATCTTCTTCAGGGTGGTAACCAGCTTCATCAGTGATTTCATGCGCCGCTTGATACATCGCAGCCACAGCTTTGGCTTGCGATTTAGGTGCGCATTTTTCAGCACCCGCATCCTTGGACGTTTGAATAGCGGCGCGAACTTCATCCAAATCACTAATGTGTGTGCTTGGCAAGTGAGCTGAACAGGCTGTCATGGATGTAAAAGCAGCAAGTAATAGAATCTTTTTCATTATTTGCCCCCAGCCTTTTGTGCATGTTCTTCAGCCAAGCGCATAAATGCTTTGCCAACATCAGTATCGTGTTGATATTTTTCTTCACTGGCAATACTTGCCAATTCACGCGCTAACTCTGCATGATAACCATGATTACCTTTTAGCTGTGATTCCATGCTGGCGGTGCGACCTTCAATACTTGCCGCGCTTGCAGTGCTTGCTGCCATACACATAGCAATAAGGTATAAACTGACTTGCTTCATTGTTTTTCTCTCCTTGAATGATTTCTTTGAGCCTAAGTATTCAATATTTGGCGTATACTACCATCAATAACAGTAATATTTCGTAAGGTATATTACTGACTGATCTTACGCGCTTGACTTAAGAAACCGATATTTGCCACACTTGAGCAAATACGCACCACCCAGAGGCAATGAAAAACCTTTATCACTGACTTTGTCAGCGTGACAGGGGGGCAGACTCAAATAAAATTAGCGTTTTTTTTCTTTTCGTCTTACTTTAAAAAAATATTTTAATTGTGTGGATGCTTCTTCTTGAAGTACACCGCCGATCACTTCGGGCTGATGATTCAAGCGTGTATCTGATAACACCTGATACAAGGAATGCACAGCGCCTGTCTTGGGTTCAGATGCTGCAAACACCAACCGCTGAATGCGTGCATGAATCATCGCCCCCGCACACATCAAACATGGCTCTAAGGTGACAAACAACTGCGCACCAAGCAAACGATAATTCCCTATGCTTTGGCAGGCTTCACGCATCACCTGAATTTCAGCATGGGCGGACACATCATGTTGAGAAATCGGCGCATTATGAGCCTTAAACACCTGACCATCAGTCAAGACCAGCACTGCACCCACAGGTACTTCACCTTGCGCTGCCGCCAAATCAGCCTGCTGTAAGGCTTGTCGCATGTAATTTTCATCATCCAAGCGTTCAGACATTATGATTTCATCTTGGGGTCAAAGACATCGCGTAAACCTTCGCCCAGTAAATTATAACCCAATACCGTGATTAAAATCGCCAAACCAGGGTAAAGTGATAACCACCAAGCCAGTTGAATGTTATCTTTACCGTCCGTTAAAATATTACCCCACGATGGATCGGGCGGTTGCACACCCAAGCCCAAAAAAGACAAGCCTGATTCCACCAATACTGCACCTGCCACACCCAACACCGCTGATACCATGATGGGTCCCATGGCATTGGGCAGTAAATATTTCCAAATCAAACGTAGCGGAGACACCCCCAAGCTTTTGGCTGCCAAAATAAACTCGCGACCTTTTAAGGATAAAAATTCAGCCCGCACCAAGCGCGTCACGCCCATCCATGAGGTCAAACCAATGACAATCATAATATTCCAAATGGATGGCTCTAAAAAGGCAATTACTGCTAAAATTAAAAAGAAAGTGGGGAAACAAAGCACCATATCGGTGAAGCGCATCATGATGGTATCCACTTTACCGCCTGCATAACCTACCCAAGCACCCAGTGCCACACCAATCAACATGGATAAACCCACGGCTACAAAGCCCACCGCTAAAGATATACGAGCGCCGTACAACATGCGTGAAAACACATCGCGCCCTAAAGTATCCGTACCACACCAGTGTTCCCATGAGGGTGCTAACAAAATCTGACGCACATCAATATGCGTGGGGTCATAGGGTGCAAGCCAAGGAGCCAACACCGCTAAAAAAGAAATACTTAACACAATCAAAGCACCCAATAACATCAAGGGTTGTTGTTTGATATGCTTTATCAACCTTGAACCTTTACATGCCATTTACTCATCCCAGTTGGGGTATTGTTCTGGTTTACTTCCAACTTCACTCATGATGCGTGGGTATGTTATGCCTTCTTTTGCTGGCTGTTCTTTTTTTCTACTTTTGCTAATTTTAAACAACCAATCATCGCCATAATCAAACAAATAATAGAATTTATTACCTATTCCCAAGGGATAGATACTTTTTAACCGCGTGGTATAAAGAAGCCCATTATTATCATCAAACACTGTTCTTCTTTCACTTCGTTCATTTCGTGAAATATAAAATTCATACATGTGATCATTATCAAAGCCAACAGCAGCTTGAATCATGCGATGTAAATCATCAAGTACTGTCTCAGAATCCAACTCAATAGTGACGCTCCAAGGTTCTTCAAAATACATCACTTCAATTTTAATAATCCAAATCATCATTGTCTCCCATCCATATTAAGCACGATGCCGAATGCGTGGATCAGCCCAAGCATAGGACAGGTCCGCGAAAAAGTTGCCCAATAAGGTCAACACTGCTCCCATCACCGTAATGCCCATCACCACGGTATAATCCCGCGCTAAAATCGCCTCATAAAACAAACGCCCCATGCCCGGTAATGAAAACAAATACTCCACAATAACAGAACCACCTATCAATCCAGGAATGGATAAACCCAAGAGTGTAATCACAGGAAGAATCGCATTTTTCAATGCCAAACGATAACGAATGGATCCTTCAGGCACGCCCATTGCCCGTGCGGTGGTGATATAATCGGCGCGAATCACTTCCAACATGCCTGTACGCATAAAGCGGCTCATGCCTGCCAGACCACCAATGGCAGAAATAAACACAGGTAAGATCAAATGTTTGAAAAAATCTGCTTGCTGCTGCCAAAAACTCATTTGTTGCCAGCTATAATCATGAATACCCGAAATCGGCAACCAATTTAAGTTGACACCCAAGGATATCATCAACAATAAACCCAGCCAAAACGATGGCATGGCAAAGGCAAGGAACACAAACACCGTCAAACCACGATCCAGCCAAGAACCTTGCCGCACCGCACTCAACACACCAATCGGAATCGCCACCAAAAGAATCATTGCCATCGCCAAGATGTTAATCCATAACGTAACAGGCAAACGCTCCATGACTTTATCCAAGACAGGACGATGATCGTCCGAAAAGGATTCGCCAAAATCCAGCACGGCCAGACGTTTCAGCCAATGCCAATATTGCTCATAAAGTGGTTGATCCAAACCATAATAAGCACGCAGACGTTCAATATCTTGCGAGGATACCTTGGGATTAAAGGCTTGCCCTGTTACCGCAGGTTCACCAGGGGCGAGGTGCATCATGGCAAAGGAAATCATGGTGATGCCCAACAACAGGGGAATCATGCCCAATAAGCGTTTCAGTGCGTAAGCTTTCATACCAATAAAAAACTATTCAACTGCTTCATCACCAGCAATGGCCAAGACTATTTTTCCTTGTGTATGCCCTTCTTCAATCAAATCATGCGCTTGAGCGACTTCTTCAAGAGCTAGTATTTTTGAAACATGCACGTTCAACTGCCCTTCATCCATGAATTGCCCGCACTGTTCTAAAATAGAGGCTTGCCGCTGTGCATCCGCTTTCAAGTCAAAGAGCATCGGTGTCAACATCAGCTCTTGGGATAGTGAAATATTTTTTAAGCGCAAGGCTTTATAATCCACATCATCAGGCAACTGCAAGAGGCTGACATATTGACCATAATGATCCATGGCAGGAATCAATTCGTTGATATTGCTGCTATCCACTGTATCAAACACCACATCCACGCCTTGTTCATCCGTCCAAGCCAACAAGGCTTGTTCAATATTTTCATGATGATAATCAATCACACAATCAGCACCCAGTTCACGTACAAACTTGGCTTTGGCTTCACTGCTGGCAGTTGTCGCTACCTCACAACCTGCAATTTTTGCCAGTTGAATAGCAACATGACCCACGCCACCTGTGCCACCCTGAATAAACACTTTTTGCCCTGAACGAACACGCGCACGATCAAACAAGGCTTCCCAAGCTGTAATCAAGACCAATGGCGCAGCCGCCGCTTGCAAATAACCCAAGGATTCGGGTTTCGATGCCAAAAAATATTCAGGCACAAGCGCATACTCCGCATAGTTCCCTGCGCTTTGTTCATTCAAGCGTTGCCCTAAACCACCATAACAATAATACACAGGATCACCGCCCTGAAACTGCGTCACATCCTCCCCCACAGCTTCCACCACACCTGCTGCATCACAGCCCAACACGCTAGGGTAGGCATCAGGAAAATATAAGCCTTTGGCGCGCAACTTGGTGTCAATCGGATTGACACT
>NVWS02000036.1 GCA_002746295.2 Zetaproteobacteria bacterium | reverse complement strand
GTATTGCTTTTGCCCATGGTAACGCGCCGTTTGCCCTGTCCATGGATTCTTGAGTTCCAAGGTGACAATGGGGATGCCATTGATAAACAGTACCATATCAATTTCTTCCAGCGTATTGCTAAGCGAATAACGCACCTGTCGCATACTGCTAAAGATATTTTCGCTGAAATTTTTCTTTACCTTCTCTGAACTGCTGGCAAGCGGCGCGGGATACATCAAATGCAGATGGGCATTGTCCACGCTCAAACCTTTTTTGAGTACATGCACCACACCGTATTTTTTCATCATCCTGTCAAAGCGTTCCAACACCTTGCGTTGCCAGTCTGCGCCATTGCGTTGTAACTTTTCTAATTCATCGCTTTGCGTATTTTCCAAAAACGTCCAAAAAAGTTTTTCATCCAGAGCATATTGGGCATTAAAATCCGCCGCCAGCCCCAATTGATAACCATGATGCTCACCAAACAGCACATCAGGCTCGTTGACCTCATCGGCAGTGATGCCCGCAGCCTGTATTTCCTCCAAGCAAGTGCCTGTCAGGTGTTTTTCAATGGCAGCTTCCAGTGCCTGTTCGTTGGTTTGACTTACCATGCTTTAACTCCCGCTATCATTTCTAGCAAGTAAATTGATGATAAGTCGAATCATGGTTTCTTTTTGTTTGGCATCCGATTCAGCCACCAGCAAGGTGAGTGCTGCCAAGCCTGTATCATTGATGATGCTTTCTCCGCTGTCGTTGAACAATCGCCCATTTCTGTTCAAAAAGTCCACAAACAAAAAAGCACCGCTGCGTTTGTTGCCATCGGAGAAGGGGTGATTCTTCACCACAAAATAGAGCAAATGTGCTGCCTTGCTTTCCACTGTGGGGTAAGCGGGTTCACCAAAAACACTTTGATTGAGGTTACCAAAAATACCTTCCAACCCTGTCTCACGGATATTGGCAAACAATGCCGTGGCTTCACCGCGCTCAATCAAACGTTGTTTGAGTTCGAGCAATGCTTGCATCGCCTCTTTCGCACTGGGTAAATCGCCACCCAGTGTACCTTTTGGATCTTCGAGCAGGCCTTCATCGTATTGTTGCAGCCATAAAAACGTTTGGGTGTAATGACTGATGATATGCACCAAACCACAACCAGCATCGCGGCTTATGCTATCACTGGCGGCTGCTTTTTTGATAAGTTGAATGGCTTGCCTAAGTTCAGCTGCATTCTTTTGAAAGCGTTGTTCATTGAGTGCGTAGCCTTGGAGTAAATAATCTTTTAAACGCTGGGTCGCCCAGCGGCGAAATTGTACGCCCTGCGGAGATTTGACGCGATACCCTACGGAAATAATCACATCCAAATCATAAAATGACACAAGTTTATCTGAATTTGCAATATGCACTTTTTGCATATTGCTTTTTTGCTCCAATTCGCCTTCAAGGATTGCATTGCGAATATGTCTTGAAATAACCGATTGATCTCGCCCAAATAAAGTAACCATCTGGGATTGAGATAGCCAAACGGTTTCTTCTTCAAAGTGGACACGAATATGGGTTGTTCCGTCATCACTTTTGTAAATTTCAATATGGTTTTGTTCTATCATGAGAATGCCTCTAGCTTGCCTGGGATTTTAATCTTACCCGTCACGGCACTGTTAATCAGCGTGGTTTTGTATTCGTTAAGTTTTTCGATTTGCTGTTGGTTTAAATGAATGGCTTGGTCGATTTTGGCGGATTCTTTTTCGATATATTCAGCAATTTCTTTCTGTTCGGGGAAAGGAGGAAATGTAACAAATACCTCACTCATTTCACCATTCATTATTTTTGCACCATTTGTATCTGGGCGTTTATAGAATTGCGCGGCAACACCTAATGCATTTGTAATAAACTTAAGTGATAATCTATTATTTGTTGGTTGTAATGTTCCACATACGTTGGTGCAATTATGCTTACCTTCTCTTAAAAAAACTGTTCCAGCATTTGCCCCATCAGTTGTCCATGTTATTTGCTGACAATCAAAATCATAAGTATTGATATATCCAAGAACACCATTATCTTTAGTTTGAGATGAATATACAGGATAACTTCCTGAATCATCTAGCTTTTGCTGGGAAATTACTCGTCCACGACCAATAGAAAATAAAAATTTAATTCGCTTTACTTTCCACCCTTCAGGAATCTCCCCTATCCATTCCACACCAGAATCCCTTTTAGCCGCATCGGGGTTGAGACCTTGGGTGACGGCGTGTTGAATGAGGATTTGTTTGCGCTCTTTGAGCAGCTTAATCTGTTTTTTCTTGATTGCCACAGCCGCATCAATTTGCCCCGTTTTTCTATCCAAAAAATCAGCAATGGTTTTTTGTTCGGGGCGAGGGGGCAACCAAACAAAAGTATTTTTCAAAATGCTCTTTGTAATACTATAAACTTTAACACCTTTCACTTTTTGGCGGATTTGGTTTCGGTAGGATATTGATTCAAGAACATAAGCTAGAAAACGATGATTGTTACTCTTTCTAGGTCGTGCAATAATGGTATGGTAACCAGCAAAAACATCATGGTCGCCAATCAACTGGGTGAAATTTCCAGACCCATTAATATCTTCTGAAGTATCAGCAAATACAAAATCGCCTCTTTGTAAAAGAGCCTTTGGCGATACTTTAAGATAATCTTCACTAACGCATTTAAGGGGGTGTTTTTCAGGTGAAAATTCAAAGCCATACTTAGAATGAATTTCACCATAATTAACACAGGGAATACCTTTTTCTTGTAAATTTTCTTTAGTGATATTTAGCCCTTTGCTAAATTTAAAAAAATTACGAAACCTTACCTTTTCCCATCCTTCAGGAATTTCCCCCAACCATTCCACACCCGAATCCTTGTAAACATGATACTTTGGCATGGCTGCGAATGGTTTATTCATGGTTTAACAACGCTTGCATGCAATGTTGAAGTGCTGGTAGGTGTTGTTGGATCACAGCCTTGATGGTTAAAGGGTCAATATCCCCCAGATAGTCATGCACCAAAATATTACGAAAGCCGCTGATGTCACGCCACGGAATATCAGGGTATTGTGCTTGCTGTTCGACAGAAATGGCTTGCGTTGCTTCGGATAGGGTTTGCAAGTTCCGAATAGCGGCATCATAAAGAATATCATCTTGCAAAATATCTCCTCGTTGCTGAATGCGTTCAATTTTATCAATCGCATCGAGGATATGGTGTGCGTAAAGTCGCCAATCTTTTTTCATAAGCGAATCGCCTCTTCAAGAATGGCTGAACGCAGGTGTTTATTCAATTCATGTTCAGGAATCAGATCAATGTTACGGTGCAACAGTTGTTGCAAGCCCTCTGCAAGTGGCAGGCGTTGTTTAAATAAATCATAACCACGAGGAAATTCAACGATAAAATCAATATCACTGTCGCTGTTTTCTTCCCTGCGAGCAACCGAACCAAATACCCGAATATGCTTTGCACCGTATTGTTGGCAAAGTGTTTGAACCGCTTCTTTTCTCTGTTGGATTTCATCAAGTAGCATGGTGTTCTCCATTTTTACCCGTTTCAATTTCTTTTAAACGTTGCGTTGCCCAAATACGAAACTGTGTGCCTTGTTGGGATTTTACGCGATAGCCGACTGAAATAATCACATCAAGGTTATATAGTAATTCAAGCATAGAAACGGCTTTTAATATTCAACATCTCTAAAACTTTTTAAAGCAACACCCATGAGCTTTAGGAAAAACACAGTGCCGATTTAGTTCTTAAACCACTATAGTGTTCAACTTGATAGGTTTTTCCATCCTCAGCAGTTGTTGAAAAATTTGCAACAACTGCCGTTTTATCCAATTCACCCTCTTTAAATATATTGCTAATGTGTCTGGAAACAACCGATTTATCACGCCCGAAAAGAGCGGCCATCTGCACTTGAGTTAGCCAAATGGTTTCCGCCTCAAGTCGTACATCCAGCCTTATTTTTCCAGCTTTATTCTGGTAAATGAGTATTTCGCTCTGCTTATTCATGCTTTCATGTCCAAAATCTCGGCAATCAGCCCTTCGGCCTGTTCTTCCAGTTTGAGAATATCCGCTGCCACGTCTTCCATGCTGCGCAGTGGTTTATGGCGATAAAAATATTTGTTAAAGCTGATTTCATAACCGATTTTGACTGAATCAAGGTTAATCCATGCCTCATCCACATGCGGTTTGACCTCTGCCAAAAAATAACGATGAATCTCATCCTTGAGCGGTACAGATTCACTATCGCGCAAGTCGGTGTTGGCTTCATAAGTGATATACTCGCTTGCTTTATTCGTGGAAAAATAACCAAAATCTGCCAAATCATCAGTACTACAATCCAAATGGCTGAACAATTCATCCAGCTTATTGCCAGTGATCTTCACTTTCTTTTTGATGACCTTGGCGGCGTTCTCATCATACCAGCTCACCGCATCCAAAATGGCTTTTTTATCACTTGCAGCCAGTTTGATGGATTTGGCTTTGAGTGTGGTATCCACATCATACTTGAATTGATTAAAATCATGGCATTCATCTTGCCCCATGCTTGCCATCAGTTGCTTGGCAGTATGGACAAGGTTTAACTGCTTTTTCCATGTGACAGGGCTTAATAATTTCTTGCGGTTTTTAGCATTCAGCCCCAGTTCATTGTCTTCACACCATTTGAGAATTTCTTTCTCATGGTCATCAAGTGTATGGGTTTCATAGATTGCATCGCCGTATGTTTCATACATCCATTGCATCGGCTCTTTGAGAGACTTATCAAAGCGCAAGGGGGCAATACGCTCGGCAGTGAATTGGGCTGTGCGGCGATCTGGGCGTTCGATATTGACTTTGTAATACCCAAAATCGCTGCTATCAAACACTTGTGCGGCAATACCTGATTCATCGGCACTGCGTTCTTGCTCACTCAACTGCAAATAACAATCGACAATCTGCTGGATATGTTGGGGAGAAAACTCACAGTTTTTGTTGCCCAAATTCTTACGAAGTTTGCGAAAGAGTTGGCTGGCATCAATCAGTTGCACCTTGCCCTTGCGTTGCCCTATTTTCTTGTTGGATAGAAGCCAAATATAGGTGGTGATACCCGTATTATAAAACAGATTGTTGGGCAGTTGAATGATGGCTTCCAGCAAGTCATTTTCAATGATATAACGGCGAATATTGCTCTCACCTCCGCCTGCATCACCAGTGAACAAGCTCGAACCATTATGCACCGAAGCAATGCGTGAACCTGCGTGGCTATGGTTTAAGCCCTTCATCTTATTGACCATTTCCATAAGGAACAATAATTGCCCATCACTGGAGCGCGGGGTGGCTGCCACAGCCTCTTCATTGCCCCAATAATCTTTAAGCTGAACCTGAAAGCGTGGGTCTATCACATCTTTGCCATCTTTGATGTATTTCTGATCGGATGACCAGCTTTTACCATAAGGTGGATTGGAAAGCATAAAATCAAAGCGCGTGCCTGCAAACTCATCGGTGGAAAGTGTTGAACCGACTCGAATATTGGCAGGGTCATCACCTTTAATCATCATATCCGATTTACAAATGGCATAGGTTTCATCATTGATTTCTTTGCCGTAAAGATAAACATCACCCGTGGCACGAATATCACCATGGCTATCTTTGATAAACTTTTGTGATTCGGTGAGCATACCACCCGAACCACAAGCAGGGTCATAAATGGTCATCACGGGTGGTAAGTTTTCTTTGATGGGGTCAAAAACAAGATGCGTCATCAATTGAATGACTTCACGCGGTGTAAAATGTTCGCCTGCCTCTTCGTTGTTTTCTTCATTGAACTTGCGAATCAACTCTTCAAACACATAACCCATGCCAAGATTGGTGAGGGCTGGCAAAGGATTGCCATCAGGATCTTCACGTTCATCAGGGGTGAGGTTGATATAGGGGGAAGTAAACTTCTCTAAGACATCAAGCAATACATCTTTGCTTGCCATGTGGCGAGCTTGCGGGGTGAGATTAAATTTACTGATAATTTCTTGGACGTTATCGCTAAAGCCATGCAAATATTCTTCAACATTGGCTAGTAGGATTTGTTGGTTGTTGGTGGCTGTTTCATAAAGTTGGCGCAGTGTCCATTTGCTGGTGTTGTAAAACACATAACCAGCGGCATCTTTTAAGCCGACATCATCCAGTTCAATCAAATCCATATCATTTTTTTGAAAGGTGACCTCTTCAAGCACCTTGGCTTTGGATGGTTCAAGCAAAGCATCCAAACGGCGCAATACCACCATGGGTAAAATCACATCACGGTATTTACCACGCACATAAACATCGCGCAGGCAATCGTCAGCAATGGACCAAATAAAAGAAATAAGTTTGTTATGTGCGGCGTGATTCATAGGTCTTCCTTGTTGTTTGATTCATGTCGTAGTTTGAGTATGAAACCAAGCTTTCCTTCATCATCCGAATCGTCCCACCCGTCGTCACCCCCCGAATGCTTGTGTCGGGGGTATATGGATAGATTCCCGATAAAAGATTTAGGGAATGACGGGAGAGGGGGAGTACATGAATACTTAAACGACTAAAAGATTGACCAACAGAAAAGCATCCAGTCCCACGCAGCGGGAGAACCTATGAATCAGGTGCTTCGATTTGCTCAATCCATTTGCAATCATCGGATGCACAAACATGTTCGGTTCCACGGCGTTTGGTGATTTTTTCAGTGATAAAAGGCGCGTTGCATTCGGGGCAAGGTTTTTCAATGGGTTTATTCCACAAAGCTTTTTTGCACTTGGGATACTTCGAGCAAGAATAAAAAATCTTACCGCGCCGCGATTTCTTTTCCAAAAATGTACCCTTACCACAATCTGGGCAAGCAATACCTGTATCTTTGGGTTTTTCCAAGGGCTGGATGCCTTTGCATGTTGGGTAACCCGAACAGCCCAAGAATTTTCCATAACGCCCTTGCTTGATGAGCATGAATTCACCACAAAGTTCACATTTTTGATCGGACACTTCGGGTTCTGCCGCTTCAGCATCACCATCCAGTGGGCGAGCTTGTTTGCATTCGGGATAACCCGTGCAGGCTAAGAATTTTCCATAACGACCGAGTTTAATGGCCATGGGTTTGCCGCATTCGGTACAGATTTCATCCGTTTCTTCATGCGTGACATCGGAACGTTTGACATTTTCCATGGTGTCATCGACACGTTCTTTAAAAGGTTTCCAAAATTCGCGTAATAAGGGTCGCCATTCGCGTTCACCCCGTGCCACAGCATCGAGTTTATCTTCAATATCAGCGGTAAACCCTGTGTGAATAATATCTTTGAAATAATTGCTAAGAAAACGACTGACAATTTCGCCCACATCGGTGGGTACGAAGCGTTTTTTATCCATATCCACGTATTTTCGCTCGCGCAAGACATTCAACACTGAGGCATACGTGGATGGGCGACCAATGCCGTGACTTTCAAGCTCTTTGACCAAGGTTGCTTCACTAAAGCGAGGTTTAGGCTCGGTAAAATGCTGTTTGGGTGAGACTTGTTGGATGTCAATCGCATCGCCGACTTGCATGGCTGGCAACAATCGGTCTTTGTCGCTTTGACTGGGTTCATCCGTGCCTTCGATATATAACTTACGAAATCCAGGGAAGGTCAACACTGAACCATTGGCGCGTAGCACCAAATCATCCGATGTTATATCCACACGCACCTGATCCAAAATGGCAGGGTTCATTTGCGATGCCAAGGCACGTTTCCAAATCAAGGTGTACAACTTCAAACCATCGGCATCCAAGGTTGTTTTCATCAATTCAGGCGTACGGGTGATGCCTGTGGGGCGAATGGCTTCATGCGCCTCTTGTGCATTTTTACTCTTGGATTTGAAAACACGGGGTTGACTGGGCAAATAATCCTTGCCCCATGTCGTATCAATATAGCTGCGCATATCATCCAAGGCATCGCTGGATAAAGCGATGGAATCGGTACGCATATAGCTAATCAAGCCCACAGGTTCACCATCCACTTCAATACCTTCATACAATTTTTGGGCGACTTGCATGGTTTTTCGTGCGGTGAAGCCCAGTTTTCGCGAGGCATCCATTTGTAAACTTGAAGTGATAAAGGGTGGGGCTGGTTGTTGTTTGGCTTTTTTCTTTTGAATATCGGCGACAGTGAATGTGCCTTGTTCGACTTGTTTGGCAGCCTTGCGTGCGCGAACACCACTGGGCAATGAAAATTTGCTTAATGCTTTGCCTTTCATGGCTTGCAGTTGGGATGTGAAAGGGGAGGCTTGATGCTGACAAGCTGCTTCAATCGTCCAGTATTCTTTGGGTTTAAAATCCTGAATATATTGTTCACGCTCACAAACAAGGCGTAAAGCGACCGATTGCACACGTCCTGCGGATAGTCCGCCACGAATTTTTCGCCACAATAAGGGTGATAAGGTAAAGCCAACCAAATAATCCAAGGCACTGCGTGCTTGTTGGGCATCCACCAAGGGCATATTGATGGAAGTAGGGTTTTCAATGGCAGCATGAATGGCTGTTTTGGTGATTTCATTGAAGGTAATGCGCTGGATTTTCTTGCCTTTCAAGGCTCCGCGTGATTCCAATTCATCTTTCACATGCCAAGCAATCGCCTCACCTTCGCGATCCAAATCGCTGGCAAGAATAAGTGTGTCAGCGCGTTTCATGGCCTTTTCAATGGCCGCAATACGTTTTTCCTTATCTTCAATGACTTGGTATGTGAGGGCAAAATCGTTTTCGGGGTCAACAGAGCCATCCTTTTTAGGAAAAGCACGCACATGACCATAAGAAGCCAGCACCTTGTAACCTTTGCCCAAGTATTTTTCGATGGTTTTTGATTTGGCGGGAGATTCCACCACAACAACTGCGCTCATGTATCAGCCTCCAAGCGTATAACGGCTGCCGGGTAAACGCTCAATTGCCCCCCGCAGCTCAAGCGCGAGCAAGATGGGGGAAAGCTGCGGTACGGTCAAGCTGCATACGTCAGATATGGCATCCAAATGTAATATTTCATGCTGTAAAGCCTCAATCACTTGGTTTTCTTGACTATTTTCACCCGTGATTGTGTTTTTGACAGCGGCTTCGAGTTTCCAGTCCAGATGTTGAAGAAGCTGTTCAGGCTCATCGACCAACAGTGCGCCATCACGAATCAATTGATGACAACCTGCATGTCCGCCATTCAAGACAGAGCCGGGTATAGCCAATACATCGCGCCCATATTCATTGGCAAGTCGAGCTGTAATCAATGATCCCGAACGTATACCTGCTTCGACCACAAGCGTGGCTTGGCTCATGCCTGCAATGATACGGTTGCGGCGAGGAAAAAATTCAGGTCGTGCGATTTTATCGGGTAAATATTCACTGATAACACAGCCACCATGTTCGAGAATGGCAGCGACTTGTTGTTGTTGGCGGTGTTGTAGTGTGGCAAGGCCACAACCGAGAACTGCAAGGGTGGGTGTTTTACCTTGCAGTGCGCCGCCATGCGCAGCGGCATCAATGCCATAAGCCATACCACTGATGATGCAAAGCCCCAAGTCGGAAAAATATTGGCTCCAACGGCGGGCAATGAGTTTGCTTTCTTGACTGGATTTGCGTGAACCCACCACCGCAAGACCATGATGATATTGCAGTGCATGAATGTGTCCATGCACAAACAAGATCAAAGGTGCATCCTCAATGGCACGTAGGGCATTGGGATAAACATCATCTTCGATGCAGATGAGGTGAAGCTGTTGGGTTTGGCAGCTATCAAGAATGGCATCCAATGAGCAGTGGCGCGCAGTTTCCAGTGCCAACAATAGTTTGGACCCTACGCGTGGCACACCTGCCCAAGTTTCAGGGGAATGTTGCCAAATGGCTTCGATGGAACCGCAGGCTTCTATTAATTTGTTGGCAATGAGTGTACCGACACCTTTGGCAAGCGATAACCTCAAGGCTGCCAAAGCAACCGTGGATGGGGTGTTCATTGGGTTAAATACATGGGCTATAGTCGTTTGAGTGTGGAACTAAGCTTTCGTTCATCCTCCGAATCGTCACCCCCGAGTGCTTGTGCCGGGGTCTATAGTCATTCAAGTATAGAACTATCATTTCTATCATCCAATCGTCACCCTCGAGTTCTTGTGTCGAGGGTCTATCATTAGATTCCCGATACAAGATTTCGGGAATGACGAACTAAGAGGTAGATTTATACGAACCATGACTATATTTAAAAACCTTTGAAAAAACACTATTTTAATACTTCAACGACTATAGATACCCGATAAAAGATTTCGGGTATGACGGGAGAGCGGGGTACATTGATACCCAAACGACTATAGAAGAGTGTGAAGCCAATGCTTATTTTGTATGACTGTTGGCAACAATGTCACCCAAACGAATGGCAGTCGTTGAATAAGTCACCAATGCCAAGGATGCATCCCGTTGCACCTTCATAATGATGATTTTTGCAATATCTTCGTTCGGCAAGGTGAGTGATGTTTCTTTGGTGCGATCTTCAATGTGGCGACCAGGCTGATAAATGGAAAGTGTCATGCCATTTCTCATGCCATCCTTGAGTCCCAAGTTGATGCCAATGATTTGATTTTGACCTGCTGCTGTACCGTTATTTTGGATATACAACACGCTGCCATGGAAACGCTGTTTGGGGGTGATTGGGGTAATATGGGTGTTGGTTCTTTTGGCGGGTTTGAGCCGATCACCACGCATGATTGCACGAAATGCTTGGGTCACAATGCCGCGATAAACACCTTTTTCTTCCGATAGAATTTTGAGGGTACCCAAATGGTGAATTAATAGACCGATAGTTTTTTTATGGTTTAAGGATTGAATGGCATCACCTGTACGGAAAATATCAAACGAATCATGGATATGGACTGGATAGGTGATTTTAAGGTAAATAATATCATTCATAGTAAAATGAAGGCGTTCATCTTTGCCATCAAGTACATAGCCCACCCCTTTTTCTGAACGTGGGCTGATAAAATCTTGATGTCTAAGTGAGGTCAGTAACATGCCACTGTCCAAAGCTGAGTTCAATCGTTCAACGGGTTTGGTGATGATTTTGGGTTGAGGGTGAAATGTAGGGGGAATGCCTTGTTGTTGCTGCTGTTGAGGCGTGAGAGTTGGGCGTGCTTTAAACCAAATTTCATTACCAGGGTATATCAAATCAGGGTTGGTGATGTATAGGTTTTGTTCCCAAACATTCAGCCATTTTTTGGGTTCTTTGAAAAAATAATTGGCAATATTCCAGAGTGTATCACCTTTTTTGACAATATAGGGTTGAGGAATATTGGGATTTAAGTCCTCAAGGCTGGCTTGTTTAGGCAGGGTGATAACATCGGCATGTGCCACCAGTATACTTGATAAAAATAGACTCAATAAGCTGCTTAAGAAGAGAGTGCGAAACATAATGGTCATCCTTAAATATAAATATGGAAAGTGGTGATAGCATGGCATGAAATCATTGGCTCGCAAGTTTGAGGTGAGGATATTTTCTGTTGATATTTTGCCGGCGAGCCAGTTTTTTACTTTTTACCACCCACTTTCGCTTCCGTGCCTTGCCATAGGCGCACAATATTTTCGTGGTGCCGTGTAATCATTAGAAAACCTAAACTGATGCAAAGGGTGAGGGTAGAGATGGGAATTGCTTGATGTTGAAGTGTAGCAAAAGACCATGCCAACAAGGGCAGTAAGAAACCAGCCACGATAGATGCCAAAGAAACATAACGGGTGAGTTTGAAAAGTAGTAACCAAACGACAAATGCGGCCACGGCAACCCAAGGTAACCAAGGAATCAAGACACCAAACATGGTGGCAACGCCTTTGCCACCCTTGAATTTTAGATAAATAGGAAAAATATGACCCAGAAATGCAGCCAAGGCAACCGCATTGGTGATGTGTGGATTATCTTGTATAGACATGGCCATAGCGACGGGTAAAGCACCTTTGGCAATGTCGGCAAGCAAGGTGAAAATACCCACTTTTTTACCACCTGTACGCATGGCATTGGTGGCACCGATATTACCACTGCCATGCTCTCTTGGGTCTTTGCCTGTGAACCAGCGAGTAAAGAGTAAACCAAAGGGAATGGCTCCCAATAAATAGGCAACAAGTATAAGGCATGCGAGAAATTCGGGTGTGTGCGTGTTGAACATGGTGGTTTCCTACGTTGTGATGGCACTTGCTTGAGATGACTTTATCATAAAAAAAGGTGCCGAAGCACCTTGTTTTATTTTATTCATGCCATGAATTTATAATGCTTCCAAGTTTTCAGGCGGTGTATCGGCAAACGTTTTGAGTTTATCTGCACGTGATGGGTGACGAAGTTTGCGTAAAGCTTTGGCTTCAATTTGACGAATACGTTCACGCGTCACACCAAATTGCTTGCCGACCTCTTCCAAGGTGTGGTCGGTGTTCATGCCGATGCCGAAACGCATACGCAATACCTTTTCTTCACGCGATGTGAGATTATCAAGTACGCCCAAGGTTGCTTCTTGCAAGGCTTTATTGATGGAAATATCCAAAGGGTTTTCGGCTTTGGAATCTTCAACAAAATCACTCAATTGTGAATCTTCATCATCACCAATCGGGGTATCCAAAGAGACAGGTTCTTTGGCAACCTCAAGGATTTGCTCCACTTTATCCAAGGGCATTTCAAGCTTTTCAGCCAACTCTTCTGGGGTGGGTTCGCGCCCAATCTCCTGTGCGATTTGACGGGATACACGCATGATTTTATTGATGGTTTCAATCATATGCACTGGAATACGAATGGTGCGTGCTTGATCGGCAATGGAGCGGGTGATGGCTTGGCGAATCCACCAAGTGGCATAGGTGGAAAACTTATAACCACGTCGCCATTCAAATTTATCCACAGCTTTCATCAAGCCAATATTACCCTCTTGAATCAAATCCAAGAAGCCCAAGCCACGATTGGTATATTTTTTGGCAATAGAAATCACCAAACGTAAGTTGGCTTCAATCATTTCACGTTTGGCTTGGCGCATTTTTGCCTCACCCATGGTGAGCTTACGCGCCACGGTTTTCAATTCGGCAATGTTCAGTTCACTTTCTTGCTCAACACGACGCAAACGACGTTGATTTTCACGAATTTTGGCACCAAAAGGCTGAATGAGTTCAACCCAAGGTCGATCCGCATGATCTTTTTCAAGAATATCCAACCAATGGTCATCGGATTCATATTGTACAAAGCTTTCCAAAAATAACTTGCGTGGCATTTTTGCTTTGAAGGCAAAGTCACGGATGGTGCGTTCATACTTACGCACGCGGTTGACGGCATTTTTAAAACGTTGCACCAAGGCTTCGAGTTGCTTGTTGGAAAAAGGAATGGCAACAATTTCACCCAACATCTGTTGTAACACATTGTCTGCAGCGAGTGCGAGTTCAAGGTTATCTGAGTTGCGATCGGCACGTTTTTTGGCTTTTAAAAATTTATCATGAAGTTTCTTTGCAGCATCAAAGTGAATCAATGCTTCTGCCAATTGTTCTTCCTTGGTGATGACTGTTTCTTCCATTGGGGTGCCATCGGGCGTGGCGCGGCGTTCTTTGATGGCTTTGGATAGCTGTTCTGCGGACATCACTTCTTTTTCGTCCAGCTCATCATCTTCATCTTCGGATTTATTGAGGCGTTTCTCATATTCTTTGATGGCAGCGGCATTGATGACCTTATCATCAATATCAAGAATATCACGGAAGTTCATTTCTTCTTCATTTTCAAGGGCTTCATCACGAATTTGAATGACACGTTCACCCAAAAACATGATTTCACGGAAGGTGGCAGGGCATAGGCAAATGGACTCATGCATTTGCAACTTGCCTTCTTCAATACGACGCGCAATTTCAATTTCACCTTCACGGGTGAGCAGTTCCACCGTTCCCATTTCACGCAAATACATGCGTACAGGGTCATCAATGCGTACCACCGTACCCAGTTGTGAGGTATCGGCACGCAAAGCTGAATCTTCTTTACGCAAACGATCCTTACGCATCGCATATTCGCCAGTCGGTGCACGCTCTGGATCCACCACTTCAATATTCATTTCTGTGAAGGTATTGATGACAGACTCAATGCGATCCGCAGAAACCAAGCCTTCGGGCAGATGTTTATTCAGTTCTTCATAGGTGATGTAGCCCGCTTCTTTACCCTTGGCGACCAAGCTTCCCAGATCTTTGATGCGTATACTTGGCTGTTTTGAACGTCTCATTCATTACCTCTGCGCTGCTCATCCATCTCAGCGTTTATTTCTTTTTGTTCATGTTTTAGCATGGTTTCTAGCTTTTTGAGTTGAGCAATTTCGGATAAACTACTGCTCATGGTCATCTTGCGTTCCAATAATGTGACACGCATATCCAGTACAAGGCTGGTAAATTCTAAGTCACTGACAGGTTCCTGATTCATCCAGCGGGAAATATTATCGGCAGTGTCGGGGAACTCCCGCTGCCATTGCCTCGCCCATGTCATACTATCGTATGCTTCGGATCCTTGTCGTGAAAAAGCGTGCGTGTATATCCGATGATATGGTTCGTTGTCAAGAATAAAGTCTTTTGCCTCATCAGGTAAAGCTTGCATACGCTCTGGTTTTTGTAGCAATGCAGCCAAAAAGTTCTCTGATAACATGGAATGCAAGGTGCGCGATATTGCCCGCATGGGGGGGCGATAAACAGGCTGTTTTGCCTGCGAAACATGCAGTTGAATGGATGTTTTCTTCTCAACCTCCAGTTTCCATGCTTGTTTGAGGTAGT
>NVWS02000035.1 GCA_002746295.2 Zetaproteobacteria bacterium | reverse complement strand
TGGAAGTGCTGATCAAGATCCTGATTTTTCGCCATTGAAACAGGATTTTGAATTGTTATCGCAAAGCCAAAATAGCAGCTACAATTTTATCAATGGAAGTATGAGTCGCAGTAAAGATTGGCGCATCACCCTGATGCCCAAACATGCGGGGGTGTTGTCTATTCCAGAAATTTCTTTGGGTAATATGATGACCAATGCCTTGGTATTAAAGGTGGTCGATGCTTCCAGTCAAGTGCCGCAAGCCCAAAGTAAAGATGTGTTTGTCAACATGAATGCCAGTTCATTGGATAGTTATGTACAAGCTCAAATTGTGGTGACGGTCAAATTATTTCGGGCCGTCAGTTTATCACAAGCGGAACTAAGTGAGCCCGAAGCCAAACATGCCATCATCAAACGCTTGGGCAAAGATAAAAACTATGAAACCATACTGAATCAACGGCGTTATGTGGTCACCGAACGACGTTATGCTGTATTTCCGCAACAAAGTGGTGATTTGCATATTCCAGCAGTGGTGATGCGCGGACAAATCAACCAAGGCATGGGCATCTTTAATCAAGCGGGGCGGGTGATACGAGCGCGTTCAAAAGACCTTGATATGAATGTTCATGCCATGCCCAGTGATTGGGATGTTCAACAGCCTTGGTTGCCAGCCTCATCGGTGATCTTGCGTGAAATACCGAGTGTTAGCAGTGATTTGCATGTGGGTGATGCCTTGACGCGCACCATTGAAATGCGTGTGCATGGCTTAACAGCGGAACAATTACCACCATTGATGTCCCCAGACGTTGCCAAGGGTTGGAAGCAATATCCTGATAAACCTGAACTTAAAACAGAAGTCAATGGCAATGGTGTGGTCGGTATTCGACGTGAAAAAATAGCCTTGATTCCCACACAAGCAGGCGATTTAACGCTGCCAGCCATTCGTGTGACGTGGTGGAATACCAAAACGCATCAAGTGGAACATGCGGAAGTTTTGAAGCGAGTGGTGACGGTGAAAGCCAATGCTCACGCCAAGCCTGTGCCACAAATATCCACAACACCCAAAGCTCAAGCAGCACCGCTTGCAGGATTAAGCTCAATGGCAAGCTCAAATACAGTTGTTCGCATGGGTGATAGGCAAGTCAAAATATGGCAAGGCATCAGTGCAGCCTTGGCAATGGGCTGGTTACTGACGCTTGTGTGGCTGTGGTATGGCAAGCAGCAAGCATCCAGCCTGAAAGAGCAAAGCCAACGTGAACAAACACGCACGCTTCAATCTGCACGCAAAGCATTGGAGCGAGCTTGTCGGACAGGAGATGCACAAGCCGTGGCACAATCACTGTTGGCTTGGGGTGAAGTAAGCTTACAGCGTCATGATTTGAGGCATTTTAGCCAACTAAAAGGGCAATCCGATAGCTTGGATGAAGCCTTGGAAAATTTACAACGTTCGTTGTATAGTGAAAGCAATGAAACGGTTTGGGATGGGATGAAGGTATGGCAAGCTATTGAATGTTTGGATATACAAGAGCATAAACCGCAAGAAATACCCTTACCGCCCTTGCTATAATGGCAGAAAAAAGAAGAGGCTAAGCTCTCCTTTTAGATAACTGATATTACGCACCTTATCAAAAAAAAGCGTCATCCCCGAAATCTTTTATCGGGGATCTATGGTTTGAAGCAAAAGACCCTCGATAGAAGCACTCGAGGATGACGCACTTTAGACTAGCATGTATTTCATGCCAAATGCGTAACGTCAGTTAAATAACATGGTTGATGTTATTTATTTTCGTGTTGAATGCCTGCTTCAATCGGTACAAAACCTGCTTTTTCAAGCAAGGGTTGGCAAACCATGGTGCCATCGCCTTCAGTGAGCATAACAATTTTATTGGTTTCAGGATTTTGCATCACTTGAGGTTTCGGGGTACTAGAGCATGCTCCCAAGAACAACAATGGAACGGCTACGCATAATATTTTTTTCATGGAAAATTCTCCTTTTAACGCTTAAAGGTCATGGGTATTTTAGGGGTTATAGACAATCAATGGCATATCCGCAAGTTATGATTGTGTGATATGAAAACGTTGACAGGCATTGCGTGTGGTAAGTGTTGCCAAATCTTGCAACGGTGTATGCCGAACATCGGCAATACATTGTGCCACATGCTGAACAAAGGTGGGTTCATTGCGTTTACCGCGCAGCGGGACAGGTGCAAGGTAGGGCGAGTCTGTTTCAATCAAGATGGATTCATCGGGTACTTTGCCAGCGACCTCACGTAGTTCATCGTTGCGTTTGAATGTCACATTGCCTGAAAAAGAAATCGACATCCCCATATCCAAGGCTTGCGAAGCCGCTTCCCAGTTGGATGAAAAACAGTGCATGATGCCACCACAATCTGCGATTTGTTCTTCTTTGAGAATGCGTAAACAAACATCATCGGCATCACGCATGTGTACAATCACGGGTTTGTTTAAAAGATGCGCGGCGCGAATATGGGTGCGAAAACGGTGTTCCTGCACCTTTGCATCCACATGCGTACGAAAAAAATCCATGCCTGTTTCACCAATCGCCACGCATTTCTCATGCTGTGCAAGCCCACAAATTTTCTCAACCGTGGGTTCTTGCTTCACTTCATGGTTGGGATGTACGCCGACTGAAAACCAAACATTGTCGCGAGCTTCCACGAGCCGAGTCAATCGTTCTGTTTGCTCCAATTCAACAGCCACTGCCATAATGCGGCTCACGCCTGCTTCTTGCATCCGTCCAAAGACATCGTCACGGTCATCATCAAAATGTTCAAAATCAATGTGGCAGTGGCTATCAAAGAGTTCCATTATGATGCCATGATGTTTTTAAGGTGAGATAAAGTGACATGATGTAAGTCATCCAATGCATGAGGGTTGCTCAAGACTTGAATGCTATCGCGCTCAGCTTCACCCAATTCCGAAACCACCAAATCGGCACCCGTAAAATCTTGCTTGGCGGTATAATCATTGATGGTAATGACACACTTGATGCCAGCGCCATGAGCAGAAAGCCAACCATTGCCTGAATCTTCCAAAGCCAATGTGTTTTCAGGCGAAACACCCAGTTCTTGCATGGCATAGTTATAAATATCAGGCGCAGGTTTTTTCAAAGGCACAATATCACCAGCAGCCAACACAGCAAAACGCTCAAACCACTCTTTGCCCAAGGAATGTTCAATCAAAGCATCCAGCGCAGCAGGTGTGGTGGTGGTGGAGATGCCCAAGGTGATGCCTTCGGCATAGGCTTTTTCAAGCAAACGGAGTACGCCAGCACGCAAAGGAATCAAGCCATCGGCAATCAATGTTTGATAATGAATGGTTTTACGCGCATGTAGTGCGGTGATTTTCTCATAAGGCATGTCTGGCATACCACCACGCTCCATATCAAACTTCATGCGCTCTTTGCCACCCGTGACTGTCAACAGTTCACCATAGGTTTCAACATCCCAACGACGATCTAAACCCGCTTCTTCAAATGCCATATTGAAGGCGACTCGATGCCCATCACGCTCTGTGTCTGCCAATGTGCCATCCACATCCCATAAAATACATTTTAACTCAGCCATGCTTACCCCCTCGAAAATCTATGTGGCAAACCCTATGATACCGCCATGAGTACTACCATCCATCGAACACCCGACATACAAACAGAAAAACCCGCCTTGAAAAAGCCATCCATGTATAAGGTTATCATGCTCAATGATGACTATACGCCGATGGATTTTGTGGTGGAGCTATTAACGCGATTTTTTCAACATGATGATGACAGTGCGAGTCGCATTATGATGGCCATTCATCAAAAGGGCGTGGGTATTTGCGGTATTTACCCCAGAGACATTGCTGAAAGTAAGGTGATGCAAGTGGAAGCATACTGCCGCCAACATGGGCATCCTTTATGCTGTAGTGTAGAAAAAGAGTCCGACGAATCCTAATAGTTAGGTAAGGAGACAAAAAAATGGGCATTTTAAGTGAAGAACTGGAACAAACGCTTAATTCTGTATTCCAGTTGGCGCATATACGCCGCAATGAATTTGTGACTGTTGAACATCTTTTGCTGGGATTGATGGAAAACTCCACCTGTCAACAGGTATTGAGTGGTCTCAATACCGATATTGCAACCTTAAAACATAAACTTGAAACCTTTATTCATGATAATGTAGTAATTTTACCTGAAAAAGATGGCGAAACTACCGCAAGCATTGGTTTGCAACGGGTGATTCAACGTGCTGTCATGCATGTTCAAGCATCAGGGAAGGAAGAGGTGACAGGCGCGCATGCCTTGGTGGCCATTTTTTCTGAGAAAGATTCGCATGCTGTGTATTTCATGAATGAATTGGATCTTCACCGTTTGGATGTGGTCACCTATATGTCACATGGCATGTTAAGCTTGTCCGTTGAAGAAACCAATCCAGAAACGAATGAAGATGACAAGCAGCAACAAGGTGCAGGGCAAGGAAAAACGTTGCCTTTAAAGCGTTTTTGCGTGAATTTAACCGAGCGTGCCAAAGCTGGACGCATTGACCCCTTGATTGGTCGCGATACAGAGTTATCACGTTGTATGCATATTTTGTGTCGCCGTCGTAAAAATAACCCATTGTTGGTGGGCGAAGCCGGTGTGGGTAAAACAGCCTTGGCAGAAGGCTTAGCCCTTCGCATTGTAGAAAAGGATGTGCCTGAAGTATTGTTGGATACCAACGTCTATGCCTTAGATATGGGTTCATTGTTGGCGGGTAGTAAATACCGTGGCGATTTTGAAGAACGCTTGAAAGCAGTCATTCAAGCCATACGCGAAGAAGAACGTGCTATTTTATTCATTGATGAAATCCATACCATGATTGGGGCAGGTGCAGCCAATGGCAGTGCGATGGATGCCTCCAATTTATTAAAACCTGCGCTTGCCAATGGTGAGTTGCGTTGTATCGGTGCGACCACTTACCAAGAATACCGTCAAGTCTTTGAAAAACAGTCGGCGTTGACCCGTCGTTTTCAAAAAGTGGATTTGGATGCCCCCAGTATTGCTGAAACCATTGATATTCTTCAAGGGCTTAAAAGCCGTTTGGAAGACCATCATGATGTCCATTACTCACAAAATGCCTTGGAAAGTGCGGCAAAACTTGCAGCACGTTATATTCAAGAGCGTCAACTCCCTGACTCCGCGATTGATGTGTTGGATGAAGCAGGCGCAGCCGTACACTTGCAAGCAGGTGGTAAACGTAAAAAACAAATCAATATCAAAGATATTGAAGCCACGATTGCCAGTATGGCACGTATTCCAACGCGCCAAGTATCGGCCACGGATAAACAAAGCCTGCAATACTTGGAACGCAATTTGAAATTGGCTATTTTTGGGCAAGATTCAGCCATTGAACAACTCTCTGCCTGTATTCGTTTGTCACGGGCTGGCTTATCTCACCCTGATAAACCCATTGGTAGCTTTTTATTTTCAGGACCTACGGGCGTGGGTAAAACAGAAGTGGTGCGTCAACTCTCACGCATCATGGGCATTGAATTGATTCGCTTTGATATGTCGGAATATATGGAAGCCCATGCGGTTTCACGCTTGATTGGTTCACCCCCTGGTTATGTGGGTTATGAACAAGGTGGTTTGCTCACCGATGCCATCAATAAACATCCGCATGCCGTGTTATTACTCGATGAAATGGAAAAAGCACACCAAGATGTGTTTAATATTTTATTGCAAGTGATGGATCATGGTAAGCTAACGGATAACAATGGGCGTTCGGCAGATTTTCGTCATGTCATTTTGGTGATGACCAGCAATGCTGGGGCTTTTGAAATGCAGCAAAATAGCATTGGTTTTAACCCTAAATCCAATACAGGGCGTGATGAAGAAGCCATCAAACGTTTGTTTACGCCTGAATTTCGCAACCGTTTGGATGCCGTGATTTCTTTTGCTTCCTTGCAGAAAGAAACAGTGGTGCATGTGGCAGATAAATTCTTGGTTGAACTTGAAATGCAGTTGCAGGATAAGAAAGTTGAATTGGATGTGAGTGATGAAGCTAGAGCTTGGCTTGCGAAGCATGGTTATGATGCACAGATGGGTGCGCGGCCTATGGCCAGATTGATTCAAGATACTATCAAGAAAACATTGGCAGATGCTATTTTATTTGGTGATTTGCAAAAAGGTGGGCTGGCACGCGTGGTGGTCGTAGATGATAAAATTGCCATTGAATATCCATCCTTGGTTGAGGTGTGAAGCCTAAAAAAAATCCCAAGGCATACACGCAACCCTTCAAACAAGATGGCAATGGTGTTATTGAAATGTCAGCCATTGGGGTGGTGCATAGCCCGTTTAAAGAACGCTTTGCAGCACCGCGTCAAGCCGATTTAGACAACCCAGCCCAAGGCATGATTGAATTAAAGGGTGGCTTTAATTTTGAGCAAGCCCTGTCAGATTTGGATACATTCACGCATATTTGGGTGATTTATCCAACTTGCCGTAAAACCCCATCCTTCAGGTCGGGGATATAAGGCAATACGTATAATATTTGACAGTCTCAATATATTTCACACACTTGCCAGTGTCATTAAACGACCTACCGTGGGTCTCACGGGAAGTAACGCTTGTGGAAATATGAGCAGTCATTTAGACACTCAGCCCAAGAATCCTCTTGCTTTAGCTGGAGGAGTGTCAATGGATGCATTTGAATCAGGGTTGGAATCCAACCGTGATGCCGCCGCGTGGTTCGGATGTGCGGCGTGGTTTATTTTCAACACGCGCCCCGCATCGACCCAACAGCATGGGTTTATCGGTAGTGAAATTGAATAAGGTTCACAAGCGTAACTTGTATATTGAGGGTTTGGATATGTTGGATGGCACACCCGTCTTGGATATTAAACCCTACTTGCCGTATGCCGATGCCATGCCTGATGCCTCACATGGTTGGCTTGACCCTGAAGTCCCGTTTCGTTTTCATCGGAAAGTTAAAACGTAGTACTGTTCTGAGTAGTTTTTGAGAATTATTTTATATACTTTCTTTCATGGGTATACCTATTTATGGTGCGCAGATGAATACACTTGCCGCACTTCAAGAAGTTGCCATTTCCTATGTTAATTTTCAAAAAATGCTTGAATTTTCACGTCATATGATTGATTTGAAGAAAAACAGCGCATATCTCCAAGCGATTCAAGCAGATATACCTGAAACTGCCGATGCCATGCATGATGAGGCATCCATATTGATGGGTTTTGATTTTCATTTGACCGATGAAGGTCCAAAATTGATTGAAATTAACAACAATGCAGGTGGCTTATATATTGGTGATGCGGGCTGGATGGCGCAAGATAAGCTATCCGTTTGGACGGATGAGTTAGAAACTCGCATTCTGTCCATGTTTCCAGATTCTTGGCAGAATATTGCCATTATGGATGAGGATGTCACCGCACAATATATGTACCCTGAAATGCAAGCCTATGCGGAACTGTTGCGTCAAGATGCTCGACAAGTTTTTGTAGTGAGTCCTGATGATATAGAGCTGCGCGTGGATGGTTTGTATGTTGAAAATCAACGTTTGGATGCCATTTATAACCGACACACTGATTTCTATTTGGACACACCTGAATTATCACATATTCGCGATGCTTTGATGGTAAGCCAAGTCAAATTGAATCCACACCCACGTAGTTATGCTTTGCTGGGGCATAAAGCACGTATGGTGGATTGGTGGCGAACAGGTTTATTGGAAAGCTGTGTTTCAAATGAACAGGTGGATATGATTCGTCAGCTCGTACCTAAAATTCATTTGATGCGTGAATGGGATAAGGATGAACTTTGGGCATCACGCAAAAAGTGGGTATTTAAACCCAGTGCAAGGCATGGTGGCAAAGGTGTCGTGTTGGGAAAAGCCATGAGTCGTAAGCGTTTTGCATCATTGGATCTGGATGATACAGTGGTTCAACAGCTTGTGCCTGCCAGTGTCGTCAGTCATAAAGATGTCGATTATAAGTTTGATGTTCGCCTTTATATGCATGGTGAACACTTGATTGCGATGGCAGGGCGTTTGTGGCGTGGGCAAGTCACCAATTTTCGAGAAGAAGGCAGTGGTTGGACAAAAATCTGTGTGCAAGATTCGCTATAGTCGTTTAAGTATCAATGTACCCGTCATACCCGAAATATTTTATTGGCCATCTATCCATAGACCCCCGACACAAGCACTCGGGGGTGACGATTAGGATGATGAACGAGAATTTGTGTAAAAGAGAGCCGCTAAAATGAATATATCAGTTCTGATTCCGACACTCAATGAAGCGAATATTTTACCCGCACAACTGCTGATGTTTGAAGTTTTGGCTAAACAAGCGGAAGTAGTTTTTTGTGATGGTGGCTCCAAGGATGGTAGCTTGGAGATGTTACAAGCTTCGTCTTTTCATTGTGTCCAGAGTGAAGCAGGGCGTGCAAAGCAAATGAATACGGCTGCCCAAGATGCTACGGCGGATGTGTTGTTGTTTGCGCATGTCGATAGCCAATTAAGCACCCATCACCTTCAAGCTATTAAGCGTGCGATGTCTGATAAATCTGTCGTGGGTGGTCGCTTTGATGTGCGTTTATCAGGCAAGCATCCGATGTTTCGTGTGATTGAGCGCATGATCAATCTACGTTCGCGCTGGAGTAAGATTTCAACGGGTGACCAATGTCAGTTTGTACGACGCGATGTATTTGAAAATATGGGTGGTTTCCCCCAGCAAGATTTGATGGAAGACATTGAATTTTCGAAACGCTTAAAGCATTTGGGGAAGGTGGCATGTCTGCGTGAAGTGGTGGAAACATCCAGCCGTCGTTGGGAAAAACATGGGGTTTTCAAAACCATTGGGTTGATGTGGCGATTACGCTTTCTCTATTGGCGAGGTGTTTCGACTGAACCTCTCGCCAAGATGTACCGTTAGCGGTATCAAGTGTAGTGAAAAGAAAAAGAACCCCATGACTTTTTCGGAATTAATGATGTTCTGCCGCTTTTTCCTTTGAAAATATCGCTTGGTTCTTGCTAATAATAGCAATCAAAATCGTGGAATAAATAAACGTCGATAACAAAATCACACCGATGACCACCGCTTTAAACATCTCTAAGTGTTCAAATGAAGCTGGAATCATCATCAACATGACAACAGACAAACCACCTTTGATGCCTGCAAAGGTCAAAATACCCCACCATCGAAAGCTTACATCGGTCATTTTGTCGGTTTGATTCGTCACCCAAGCAAACAAACCCATCATCACAGCACGAATGACGGTGGTGGCCAAAAACATCACCAATATTTCAGTTTTATATTGCCATAAAAGAGATAAATCAATCACTTCTGCCATGGCAACAAACAACATGGTATTGGCGACCAAAGCCAAAAGTTGCACATCTTCTTTGGTCCTTACATGACGGTCTCGCTCTTCCACAGACATCTTTATTTTAGCAATAGCCGAAGTGATGACATTACTGGAGGTTGGTTTACTTTCGAATACCTGTTCAACCTGTTCAATCTGTTCATTATCATCTTCAATGGCTTTCATCATGATGTGATTCACTGTAATGGTAGCAAAAATACAAGTTAAAATACCCGATAAGTGCATGTGCGAATTCATACCAAGCATATTCAAAAGCGTATAAAAATGCTCGGCGAGTTCAAAAGAACCATAACCGACCATCAACAATACCATCATTTCGGCAGTGCGATTGATCGTTGTTTTCATGATTAAAAGACCCAAATAACCAAAACCAACCCCCAAAGCCGCCGAACCCAAAACCACCAATAGACTGACTTCGGTAATATACCCCGCAGTAATTTCACCACCATCCAAGGCATAAAGACCAACAAATACAAAAACAATCAATGCCGTTGCATCATTAAACAAACTCTCCCCTTCACATAAAATCTTTAATTGATGGGGCAGTTCAAACTTAGAGAAAATACTCACCACCGATACAGGATCGGTCGCCAATACCATGGCGAAAAGAACAATAATAGCAGCGGTTGAAAGCTGATATTCACTGAACAATGTATTGCCCACCAAAATCGCCGCCACGACCGAAAGTGCCACCGCCACCACTGACAATAAAAAAAGACTTAAACCATGTTGTTTGAGATCATCTACACTCAATTCAAGGGAATCTGAAATCAATAAAACAGGCAATAGGAACAAAACCAGCATGGCGAAGTGTTCGGCATCGCCTGTAAGCATAAACTCTTCACCCAAAAACACATGAAACAAAAATGATAAAGAAATCAGCCCCAAAGGAGAGGGTATTTTGAACTTATCTTCCAGTTGCAAGGCTAAATAGAGGATGCCAGCAATGGCGAGCAGGGTTGTAATCATAAAAAATCCTTTTTAAATGAAGTGGTGATGGTGGAAGTTAAGCAAAAGAAAGACCAAGTAAGCTTGGATGTTTTGCTTAAACCTAAAAAGCACGAAAGTTGAAGTGAAGATAAAAAAGTTAAAACAAGATCTTATCTCACGCAAAATTCTTAATCACCAAAATCATCTTCGCTCCAATCATCTTGACTACCTGTCGATGTTTGAGGCACGGGAGGATGACCATCATAAATCACATAGTCACGATGTTGTCGCCATGCTTCACGCGTAAAAACATAAGGATCAAGCGCCACTTCATCTCGCATATCCGTAGCTCCCATAACGCGTGAACGCAAATCAATATATTTCATGACAGTCAAAGGAATCGTAACTTGGGGGGTTGTGATTAGAAACAACCAAAATGTCACATCTGTGGCACTGGCTGTAATAAAATCAGGGGTGTTTCTTAACGAATTCGGCCCTAAAAGTGGATATTCAATATAGGCACTTTTACCCACACCCCATACTGCCAAGGTCTGCCCCAAGTCTTCATTGTGTTTTTCAAAACCAAGCGACGTTGCTACATCTGCAATACCCGCAAAACCAAGCGTTGAGTTAATCATAAAACGCGTGGTATCACTGAAGCCTTGCTTCACTTTACCCTGTAAAAAATCATTCAATACCGTATTTAAATACGTTGCATTATCAAAAAAGTTCGATACCAAGCCTCGTGTCGGCTCACTGGCAATGGCTTGATAACCCAAAGCGATGGGTTTCAATGTTGCGCGATCCACCACATCATTGAAGTGATCCGTTTTACGGTTCATGCCCTCCAAAGGGTCATATTCATTTTGTGCAGTCGCACAGCCAGAAAGTATGGCAAGTATCAAAAAGGAAAGTATATTTTTTTTCATGCCGACAGTATGCAAAGCCTGCATTGTTCATCAAGACATCATTAAGCTTGCAATATTGATAGCTTATAGCCATAAATAGCCCATGTTCAAAGTCATTTTCGGGTTATTTATTGTCGTTCCTCTATTGGAGCTTTATGTCTTGATTGAGGTGGGGTCTGATATTGGTGGTCTCGCTACAATATTTTTATGCTTATTTACCGCTGCACTGGGTGGTTTACTGATTCGCTGGCAAGGTCTACGCACCTTAATGTCCGCACAACAAGAATTGCTTCAAGGTGGGTTGCCTGCCGAACATATCCTGCATGGTATTTTACTCGCCATTGCAGGGCTTTTATTATTTTTACCCGGTCTCATCACCGATACTTTGGGGTTCTTATTGCTTGTTCCATTTTTGCGTCAGCAAATCATTTTACGTGCGATGCGCGATCAAAAAATAAAACATCCAACACAGCATTCACAGGTGATTGAGGCTGAAATCATTGAACCCAAAGATTTTCATATCAAATAACTGATGTTACGCATTTTCTTGAAATATGTCGTCTGCACCCTGCTCATCCACGAGTCTGTCACCTCGTCACCCTCGAATGCTTGTATCGAGGGTCTATGGATAGATACCCGATAAAAGATTTCGGGTATGACGATCAGATGAAAACATTGGATGACCGAGTGCGTAACATCAGTCAAATAATCAAACCTTAGATATAACTTTCAATCAATACTTCAATATCCTGATTTTTCACATCTTCTGCCATAAAAGCTTCGCCAATCTTTTTCAACAACACATAGCGAATACGACTACCCACATTCTTCTTATCATGCCCCATCGCATCCAACCATGCTGATGCCGTAAATTCAGGTGGGGTCACAGGCAAATCCAATGCCTGCAAAGCCTTCACCATGCTTTTTTCTGTACCCTTAAGCGCATAGTCCAACTGTTCCGATAAACGCGCTGCCATGCACATACCAATCGCCACGCCTTCACCATGCAAGTAGACAGTATAATGCGTCATAGCTTCAATCGCATGACCAAAGGTATGCCCTAAATTCAACAAGGCACGCGCACCTTGTTCGGTTTCATCTTGCATGACAATTTCAGCTTTATAACGACAACATGCAAGAATAGCCTGCTTCACAAGCGTATCATCCAATGCCAATAATGCTTGGGCATCACGTTCAATGGCATGAAAAAAATCACCATCCCAAATCGCACCATATTTGATAACTTCCGCCAACCCCGCACGCAATTGCTTCGCTTCTAATGTTTGCAGTACATCAGGATCAATCCACACCAAGCGCGGCTGATAAAATGCGCCAATCATATTTTTACCATGTGGATGACTGACCGCAGTTTTTCCACCGACGCTAGAATCCACTTGCGCCAACAAGGTGGTGGGTACTTGCACAAAAGGAATGCCACGGCGATAACATGCCGCTGCAAAACCCGACATATCACCCACCACACCGCCACCCAAAGCCACAATCGGTTCATTGCGAGATAAGCGTGCATCCATCAGTGCATCCATGATTTTTGACCATGTATCCACCGTTTTAAAATATTCACCATCCTCTACAATATACTCAAAAACCTGCCATAAAGATGCCTCAAGACTCTCTTTCACCACGTTCAAATAAAGCGGTGCGACCACATCATTGGAAATAACCATGCAACGTTCAGCATGAGGAAATAAATCACGCATGGCAGCACCCAGTTGATGCAATGAAGCTGATTGCAAATGAATATCATAAGAACGTTCATCCAATGCTACGCGATAAATATCAGGTTTTTTCATGTTATTATTATCCTTCATGGTTGATTGTCCTATAGTCATTCAAATAAGAACTATCGTTTCTATCACCCAATCGTCACCCTCGAGTGCTTGTGTCGAGGGTCTACCATTAGATTCCCGATAAAAGATTTCGGGAATGACGAGGGAGTGATTTAATACTTGAATCACTATATGTCTCACTTCTATCCATGTGATGACTTGGGCTACATTTCTTTTCCATGCTTCCATAACTCATACTCACTAATATCAATATCATCATTCCAAAATATTGCATACCCTCCTTTCTCAACACGCACTGACTTAAAGAGCACAGGGTTTTTCAACGGAGAAAACATTTCTTTTTCCAGCAAAGGTAGTATGTCATATTTTTTCTTTTTCGCGTTTTCAAATTCAATCAATAAAATATGATTTTCAATTGCTTTTGCAGTTAATATTCTAGGGGGACTCATCATTTATTCCAATGAAGAAAGCTTGTGAAACTCTTGTTTATCCCACATATCAATCAATTCGCACTGATTGATTGCCGCCCATTCAACAACGAGCTTCTTTGCTCTTTTTGGCAAGTCACCCTCTATCATTTTTAACGTAGAAATATCAAATAAACCAATATATTAGCCATACACTGCATGAAAGTGTGACGGCGGATGGTTGCCAAAAAAAAGCTTAATAACTATTCCGTAAAACCTTGCTATTTCAGGCATTTCAAGACTCCTTTTCAAAGCACTTAACTTCATGCTTTAAATGCTCTATTTTCTATCCATCGCATCCATAATGGTATGAACTGTCTGTGGCACTCTCATTTTTCCAGTGTCAATGCGTAAATCAGCGCAGGATTTATACAACGGTCGGCGCTGTGCATCCAGTTCGCGCGCACGTTGCAAAGGTTTCACACCTTTCAACAATGGGCGATTCCGATCACCACCAATGCGTTTCGCCAACACCTCTGGGCTAGCATCCAACCAAATCACAAAGCCTGATTGTTTAATGAGTTCACGGTTGGATTCACTTAACACTGCACCACCACCTGTAGCCAATACTTTGTTTTGACCATCTTCGCATAGTCTTTTCAAACATTCCGATTCCAATGCACGAAATGCAGCCTCGCCTTGTTCTGCAAACATATCAGGAATGGAACATCCTACTTGCTCAACAATCACTGCATCCAAATCCACAGATGTCACCTTTAATCGAGCGGCTAAACGCCGCCCGATGGTGGATTTCCCTGCACCCATAGAACCAATGAGAAAAAAAAGCTTACTATCAATTACCACGATGGTGCGTTAAATGGTGAGTTGGGTATGAAACAAGCATCCGCCACCAACGTTGGTAATGTAAACTCAACTACCCCTATAGATTCCGTACCTAGAACAACTGTCTTTGCTGTAACTTTAGCTTTCACCCACTGTGAGTTGGCTTTCAAATATGTCAGATTAAACGTTGCAACACCGTTTGCATTCGTGACCACGGATGCTGGCAATGTTCCCGCCACTGAACTACTTGGTGTCAAGGCGTTATCTTGTTGCGCCGTTATATTTCCTGTAATTCTCCATGGGATTTCTTCAGAAGGAAGATCTAACGTTAAATTCATATTGTCATCTTCATTTGGAAGCCACCAACCAGGTGTCGCCGACGCTTTAATGGCAGCATAAACATTCACTGGAAGTTTTGTGTTTCCAGCCCACGTTGCCGCCGCATCAATCGCTAAAGGGCTTGGGCCACATGGCGCTGTTGTAATCATTTTTCCCATTCTAAAAAAACTAGGCCAAACATTTAGCGTCACTTGAGCCCCAATCACAGCATTACCATTACTATCTGCCACGACAACGGACATAGGCATTTGATATGTCGAAGGATTAAGCACAACTGTTGATGTTGCCCGACCAATACTTACAGATCCAGCCGTCCCCCCAATAATCACATTCGTTTTTCCAGGTTTCACAGTCGATGCCGTTGCTGCAGCAATGGTAGCATAAACATCAATACCCTGAGCCCCCGAAGACTGTGTGCCTGATGTAAAAACGGCTGTAGCAACACCTGCATTATTTGTATAAGCCAGTGATGGACTCACGCTCTCACCACCGCCTGTTGCAGTCCCTAAAGAAAAGGAAACAGGAACTTGTGCTACTGGAAAACCATACCCATCACGAACAGTTGCCGTTAAATTTACCGATGGAGCAATCACTTGTGTCGTATGCACAGCCAATACATTACTACTCGATTGTAAACTAATTTGAGCTACATTTTTAACAGGTGGTGAAACAATAATATGGGTAAATGATGTTTGCTGAACACCATTCAATGTACTTGTCGCTTGAATGGTAGCTAAACCTCCTTTCATGCTATAGAAGTCAATGGAAGCATAACCCAATGCTGTAGCCTTCATTGTCACAGTGCTATATCCACCTGTTGAAAGAAGTGATAGTGGGGAAACAGCTGCACTATACGGATTCAATAAAGTACCCAATGATGTTGCAAAAGTTACCGTAGCATTAACACCAGCATTCGTAACAACTACCGTATAAATATCAGTGGCTGTTGTATATGTATCCATTGTATAATTATCAATGGATGGTAAGGAAATACCAAATGCTGCCCCTGTAACTTGATAAGCTCTAAACAACTTACTCGTGGTCGTGGGATTCAAGCATGTGGTGCTTGTCATACCAGTATTTGCTGCATAAGGATCCAAACAAACCACCAAAGTGGAAGCATTATTTTCTATTCCATTGGCATGACTATATGCATCGACTATGAATACAACCTGACCGCTTACATTGGTTGTCAAGTTATAAGTATAGCTATCAATCACAAAGCCTTGGTAGCCACTGGACTTAATACCCAATTTAGCTGGTGTAGAAGTGCTACTAACTGGAATAGTATTATTGGTGACCACAGATGCCACGCTTATGTGCTGATTAGGAATAGGGACACCTGCACCATTCATCACGGTTAATGTTAGTTTATCTGATGTATACGGAGCTGCATTACTAAGACTACTTGTTTTTCCTATAAGCGAGAGTTTAGTACCTTGGATAGAAATGGGTAAATGTGCAGATTCAATGGCTCCAACTGTTGTATAAACATCAGCTTGAACATTCGTTGGGCTACTACCTGATGAAAGTGACACAACAGCATGACCATAAGCATCTGTTGTCGCTTGGGATGTTGTTAAAAGACCTGCTGTCGTGTGAAAGTTAACCGTAGCTCCTGAAACTGCTGCATTGGCAGCATCCTGTACAGTAGCTGTAAGTTGTGTGCTGTCCTTGCCGCCCGTTAACACAATATATTTACTCGCACTTAATCCCACCAAAGAAGCAGTATTTCCTCCTATCGTAGATGTGGAATACGCCACATTACCCGATACAGCAACACCATTGATAGTTGCTCTCGCTGTAATCGTTGCCGCTCCTGCTGCCACAACATCCAAATTGACCGTTGCATGACCATAGGCATCTGTCAAAGCAGACCCTGAAGCTGGAGTGATTGAAGCAACCAAAGCATTGGTGCTAAATGTCACAACAACATTAGGCACCACTACTCCTGCTGGGTCAACCACTGTTGCTGTGACAACTTGAGGCGTACCTTGGACAACCACACCGCTATTGGCGATGGATACATTGATAGCATTCGAATTTTTCACAAAGTTAATAGCTATAGTAGTAGATTGAACAACGCCATTTTGCGTACCACCTGCACGAGATTGAACTGTCACCGTTACAGTTTCTGCATAAGCATCTGAAATTTGAATACTTGCTTGACCTCCAACCAAACCAGTCAAAGCTATATTTGGTATAAATGCTGTTGCACTATTTGTTGAAATAGCCAAGGTTTCACCGGTCACTCCACGACCTTGGGCATCCTTGGCAGCAATGATCAACCTTGCTACTGATTTACCATCAGCCAACACTGTTGTGGTACTACTAACAACTTTCAAAGTTGCTACTGCGGGAATAAACGTTTGACTTAAAACGCTTGTACTTGTGCCATCACTCACGCTAATCGAAATGACTTCACCAACACTGTCTTTAACAGTAAATATTGCGATACCCTGAGCATTTGTTTTCACACTCGCCAAAGAAAGAGTGGCAGAACCCGTGTTGCTTAACGTCAATGGTAAGTTGCCAACCGCAGCTCCGGCAGCATCCACAACACTCACTGTTACTTTAGTCGTCGTATAGCCGTCTGCAGGCAGATTATTTACTGATGCAAGCAAAGCAATCGCATTACCAGCATTGGCTCCGCCGCCTGCCCCCCCCGTACCTGTTCCCACAAAACTAAGTGTTAAAGGCGTTGCTGTACTGATACCACCCGCAAGTGCTGAAATATTGACTGTATCATTGGTAGTATTTATATCTGTTACGGTCAACCTTACCGTTCCACCCGCATCCGTTACCAATGATGATGGTGTTAAAATAATCAAGCCCGTTCCTGTATTTGTAAAGTTAATGGCTTCTTTTATCACAGGTGAACCATAAGCATCTTTTACTTGTGCAACCACCGTATAACTTCCAACGCCATCTGCTGCGACACCCGCTGTGACAAGACTTGTAGCCAATTGAATACTCGCCACTGGATGTGGTGCAGGCACGCTTGCTAAACTTGTCACAGCAGCAGCAGTTGCCACTACCGTCGGTGAGTTATTAGGGTCATAAGTCATGGTTACCGTAGCAACACCATTCGCACCACTCACTGCTTTAACTATGCTATTTGATGTCGCTACAATACCTGTCGCCTTAAATATGACAGCCACGCCTGCAAGGGCAGCGCCATATTGATCTGCAACATTGGATGAAACCTGCACCGTTGCCGATGTTCTAGAAGTTTGTACCACATTAGAAAAAACTGGCGTTGATAATGTCGAGACTGCCAATGTTGCGGCATTACCCGCAGCAGCCACACCGCCTGCTGTAGGGGTACTCGGCACTGCCCCACCACACGCAGCCAAAGAAAATAAAACTGCCAACATCAACAACCATCGCTTGAACACCATATCATGCCACATATTACTATCCCCCAACATTACTTATCCCCTTCAACATTCAAAATTTTCGGTGTTAAGAAAATTAACAACTCTGTTTTATCATCCTGTTTGCTGTTATTTTTAAACAACCAACCCAACACTGGAATTTTGCTTAACCAAGGTACCCCATTGGTGGAATCACGTTTGATACGTGTATAAACGCCACCAATCACAATCGTTTCACCATTTTTCATCAATATATTGGTGGTAATTTCTTTTTTATCAATACCATTACCCGTGGCTGAAGGTGCATCTTTTTTCACCAATACTTCCAATAATACTGAATTATCCGCTGTAATTTGCGGCGTGACCGTTAGCTCCAACAAGGCATCTTTAAACGTCGTAGTCGGTGGGTTATTGGCACTTCCAGGTGTGACATAGGCAAGCTGAATCCCTTGTTTAATCGTGGCGGATTTCAAGTTGGTTGTCACAATCCTAGGGTTCGAAACAATATGAACATCACCATCCAATTCAGCGGCTGAAAGCTCCAAATTTAAATTGATTAAATTATTAAATGATCCCAATGCCAAACCAATCGAGCCACCTGTACCCGCTGTAGCTACAGGTAAATCAACCAATATACCATTGCCACCTGTTGCACCCGCAGCAAGCTGTGTTCCACCAATCGCCACCCTATTCGGAAACACTTGATTGGTATTTTTCACACCATTACCACCCCAACGAATACCAAGATTACGTTGAAATAAGTCGGATGCTTCAACAATTCGCGCTTCTATCTGCACTTGCTTGATGGGTCGGTCAATTTTAGTAATCAAACGCTTGATAGCATCAATCGCTTTCCGTGTATCTTTAACAATTAAAGTATTGGTGCGAATATCCATCATTAAACTACCACGCTTTGTCATCAATCCTGATGATGTAGCGTTACCCTTTGTACCAGTACCTCCAGCCTTTGCTTTCGAACTATTTAAAATCTTTTTAATATCACCAACTTTGGCAAAGCTTGGTGTGATAAATTCTGTGATAAGAGGTTCTAATTTTAACGACCCTTCACGTGTTTCTAACTTGCTTGCATATTGCGCGCGTAACACTTCCATCGGTGCAATACGCATGACATTACCCACTTTTTCTTGACCAAGACCTCGTGCCGATAAAATTAAATCCAAGGCTTGATCCCAAGGCACATCCACCAAGCGCATGGTTAATGTGCCTGTCACATCATCGGACATAATAATATTCAAATCACTCATTTCTGAAATCAATTTTAAGGCATTGCGAATATCAATATCTTTAAAATCAAAGGTGACTTTTTGCCCTGTATAGGCAAAGGCTGGATCTTGTTTTTGCCCTTTGCTCATACGAGCCAAGACCATATCTTCGGGTTCAAAGTTTAATGTAAAGATATTGCCTTGTTGAAACGTCGTCACACTAACTTTTTGACGCAAACGCGCGACAATTTTTACAATTTTTCCATCCTGATAACTATCAATCTGCTTGATAGGGCCAGGAAAAGCACTGACATCCTGCGTACGCTCCTGCCCTCTCAACAAGTTCGCTTTTTTCACAAGAATGATCACTTTATCATCCTTCTCTTGCACATCCATGATAGGATTGGTTTGTGATGTTCGAATCATCAGGTGTGCTACCCGATCATCTGGACGAAACTCCACATTTTCCACTTCAATCACGCCCGTTTTCTTTTTCGCTACAATACTTCCCAAACGCACAACAAGCTCATGCGTATTGGCATCAATTTGTTGTTGCATCTCTGTGCCACCCGATAAAGCCACCACAAAGCGCACACGACCATCGGCATGTCCAACCGTAACACTTCGAATATGTTCGGCTGCAAACTGATAAAATTCTTTGCTTAATTCAGCTTTCCCCCCCCAAAAGTCCAAAATCAATTGCTTTCCACCATCGCTGACAAAGGCGTTGTGGTTTGCATTCATATATTCACCACGAAGATGCAATTCAGTCACACCCCCTTGGTCACGCACTTCCAAATCTTTAATCATGGCAGCATGATGCACATTGGCGTTTGAAGCTGTTCTCTTTACACCTTCAAAACGTATCAAAAGGTGATGATTTTTTTCTTCTATATTATATTTTAACACCTTGCTTAAAGCAATTTCAATACGAACCCCATGATTGACTACAACAGGCTTCACACTCAATACACCCTGCCCCGAAGCTTTTATCGCTTGGATATTTTTGCTCAGCGTGGCACTTGGAAAACTCAACAACAAGCGAGGAGGACCATCCAAATCAAACACTTGATATTCCAAGGCACTATCACCTTCGATACGCAACACATCACCATCATCTGAATCCAATAGGGTTAATTGCAACAACTCACTGGCTTGCGCCGACAAAGGCCATGCCAACATCAATAACACAAAACATGCGACAAGCTTTTGATATAATCCTTTCAATATTGATTGACCCTTATCGTCATTGCCGAAATCTTGTATCGAAAATCTATGGCTTAAAGAGATCCTCGACAAAAGCACGCAAGGATGACGAGGTACTTTCATACTTAAACGACTATACCATTCATATCCATATAAATGCTTCATACATTCTCCATTAAAAAACTGTTTCATTTCTTCGTTTTATGTTCCACAAAGCGATAGGTCATCACATTGCCCTTCACCCTTAATAAATCGCCCTGACCTTTACGAATCGTTAGATGTTTAACCGCCACAATACGCTGCATTTCACCCACACGTTTTAAAAACGTTAACAACTGTCTAAATGTTCCCGTCACCACAATATCTACAGGGACTTCTGCATAAATTTCTTTTACAGATTCACCCCGTGGTTTAAACACTTTAAATTCCAACCCTGAATTGGTGCCAGCACGCGTAACACTTTCTAAGAGGTCGGGGATTTGTGATTTTTTCGGTAACAGCTCCAATGCAATCGATAATTGGACTTTTAATTTTTCATATTCAGCACGCTTCTTGGGTAAATTTTGTGCCAAATGTTGATTTCTCTTCAATTGCATTTGTTGCTGTTCCACTTGCCCCCTTGCCTGTTCAATTTCATCCTGAACGGGCATCCAGCCCAATGCAAAATAAGCGCCCATCAAAATAACAACGACAAATAACAAGCCCAGTAATTTTTGCCATAACGGCAGCGGTAGCATCGGGCGAAAAAATTCAAGGTTTAAAGATTCCATATATTAATAGCCCTCTAAGTCCCGTAATTGTTTCGCCTGATCTGCTTGTTGCTTTTGCTGATCTTTTCTCAATTGCAGCAACTGATCCATTCCTATGCTAAATTTTTTCATTTTCTTCACAGGCTTGATCGTTTTGGGTTGCACATCCATTTGCAAATCTTCAACACTCACCCCAGCCACATAACCGACGGTCAATTTAAAACTACGAACAGGCATACCATTGATCATCTGACGTTGAATCACTTGCAAAGCAACGTGATCAAATAGCTTTGACTGATCAAGCGCTCGCATAAAATTAGCAACAGCCTTATTACTTTCCGCATAACCCGTATATTGTAACCCTGCCCCTGTATTCACAGACGATGAAAACCAAACATTTTCAGGAATAAGCTTGGCAACCTCATGTAAAATCATCAGTGTTTCAAAACGCCCAGCTTGCAAGCGATCCACCAATGCCAACTTACTTTCAACATCAGAACGCAACTTATCCAAACCCTTTAACTTACCAATTTTTTTTAATAATTTAGAATTTTGCTGCTGCAATTGCACCCTTTGTTCCTGCAAATCAGTTAATGCGCTGCCAATATATGTATCAAGCCCCACAATAATGACCACAATAACCACAACCACTGCCACCACATAAGATAAGTGTTGTACAATTTGTTTCTGACGGCGTGCTTTACGATACGGTAATAAGTTAATCCGAATCATGCGTCAAAACTCCTTACAGCCAAGCCCACAGGCACCATCATCATGGCACCCATACGGTTCAATTCATCCATATCAAATTTTTTCTTATTAACTTTAATTTTATCAAAAGGGTTGACGACTTCAGCATTGATACCCAAGCGTTGTTCAATTTCAGTCGCAATATCAGGAATTAACGCCCCGCCGCCCATCAAATAAATTTGTCGAACAGGAGATTCACCATGATTCGCAGCATAAAAATCCAGAGACCGTACCAGTTCCGATGTCAAACCCACGTAAAACCGTTCCACAGCTTCAGGATGCACATCAGAAAACGAAGTTTTTTTCAAATCTTCCGCAGCTTGGTAACTTAAACCATGCTCTTTTTGAATTTCTTCGGTTAAATTTTCGCCACCATAAAATTGATCGCGCACAAAAGCCATTTGCCCATTTTTGATAATATTCACATTCACCAAATTGGCACCAATATTGACCAACGCAATGGCTTGACCCTCATCTTCTTCAAACGATTCAACCACCACATCGTCATCAAGAATTCCCATGATTTCAGCCGCATTTTCCAAGGCAAATACTGCACAGTCCACACACTTTGTTTCAAGTCCTGCTTCACTCAAAACCAATTGGTAATCATCCACAATTTCACGTTTACATGCCACCAAAACGACATCCATTTGATCTGGCTCTTCAGGATCAGGCCCTAGAATTTGAAAATCCAAATAAACATCATCAATATCATAGGGGACATGTTTATCGGCTTCAAAATCAATTTGAGATTCCAAATCAAATTCAGTGGTTGTTGGAACCTGAATCACTTTGATAATCACAGCATTGCCCGATACCGAAATAACGACACGCCGTGCGCTAGGCTTGGCAGCTTCCACCGCATCCAGCAAGGCTTGTGATACCGCCATGGAGTCAATCACTGTATTCTCAACAATCGCATCCCGAGGTAATGGTACAACCGCCATGGATTGCAGGGCATAGCCAGAGCGAACTTCTGATAACTCCAACAATTTGACACCTGTTGCACTAATGTCGATGGCAATCAAACCATCTTTCTTACTCGAAAAAAGCCCCACACTGCCTCCTCAGACAATCACAATGAATCTCAACTTTGAAAATACCAACAGTGTATGTCAAGGTGTTCACTTGTATCACTAGCAACATATCACTTATCAAAAAATATCCTGTGATATTCATCACCCCAGTGATAGCTTTTATAGTGATTCAAGCATAGAACTATCATTTCTATCACCCAATCGTCACCCTCGAGTGCTTGTGTCGAGGGTCTATTATTAGATTCCCGATAAAAGATTTCGGGAATGACGGGGTGATTCAATACTTGAATCACTATACATCACCAACAACAAACTTTTGGAGGTTTATCTTGACTGTTTTTCACACCGATAGTTGGCAAGTTTGGATCATCATCACATGTATCATCGCCATCATTGAACTGACCCTCATCAATTCCTATTACCTACTCGCCGTTGCTTTTGCCGCTAGTTTAGCAGGATTATCGGCTTGGTTCGATGCTTCCGTGAATATCCAATGGTTTACTTTTATTCTGGGCAGTATCATTGCGCTTGTCGCCATGCACACGCTGCGCCCATCTATCCTTAAAAAAGACAAGGATGATATTTCATATATGGAAGGCAAAACCGTCACCATCATTGCTGATGTCGCACCACGCGGACGCGCCAATTATAAAAGTGTCAGTTGGGCAGCTGAATCGGATGATGTTTTGCTTATTGGTGAATCCGCACGCATTGTACGGGTGCATGGTAGCACACTTTATCTCGAAGCCATCAAGGAGCATTAAACATGGACATCAATATTGTATGGATTGCCCTCGCCGCCGTTATTTTGGTCTTTACCTATAAAGGTATCATTGTCATACGAAATTCCGAGCGCATGGTCATTGAGCGTCTCGGTAACTACAGCCGCACTCTGATGCCTGGTATCAATTTTATTGTTCCATTTCTGGATCAACCGCGTGAATTCATTTGGAAAACGCCAGCTTCTACGGGTGTTTTAAGTGGTTTGTTGGGTGATTCGAGTGGTGCTTCTTATTCATCCCTACAAAGTGTCAAACGCATTGATATTCGTGAAACTGTCTTAGATTTCCCATCGCAAGTCGTCATCACACGTGATAACGTCAGCATTCATATCAATGCCTTGCTCTATATTGAAATCACGGATCCACACGATGCTGTTTACCGTATTTCCAACTTGCCCAATGCCATTGAAAAATTAGGGCAAACCACCTTGCGTAGTTTGGTCGGTGAAATGGAGCTGGATAAAACACTGTCTTCACGTGAAGAAATCAATACTCGCCTACAAATCAGCTTGGATGAAGCTGCCGATGATTGGGGTGCCAAGGTTAAACGGGTTGAAGTCCAAGATTTAAATGTACCCAAAGAAGTGCAAGCTGCCATGGAAAAACAAATGCGGGCAGAACGTGATAAACGCGCCGCGATTTTAGAAGCTGAAGGCTTGCGGCGCGCAGCCATTCTCAAAGCCGAAGGTCAACGCCAATCGTCTATTTTGGTCGCAGAAGGCAACAAAGAAGCCCGTATTTTGGAAGCAGAGGGCGAAAAAGAAGCCTTGAATAAACTTAAAGAGGCTTTGGGTGAAGAAAGCTTTAGCCAATATCTGATTGCCATTCGTTATTTGGATACACTAAACACCATTGGTGCATCCAGTGCGGGTGATAAAACCGTCTTTATGCCGATTGATGCCACCGCAACATTGGGCGCCATTGGTGGTATCAAGGAATTATTTCAAGGCAAATGAATGCGCTCACGTTATTAGCAGGTGTGGATGAAGTCGGGCGCGGTCCTTTGGCTGGTCCTGTGGTCACGGCTGCGGTGATTTTATCCCCCGATGACCCGATGCTGGGGAAATACCGTGATTCAAAACGGGTTTCCGAAAAAAAACGCCTCAAACAATACCATCATATTCGCCGTCATGCCTTAAGTTATGCCGTGGCACAAGCCAATCTCGAAGAAATTGAACATTTGAATATTCTTCATGCCACCATGCTATCCATGCGCCGTTGTGTCGAAGCCTTGCCGCTTCAACCCAATCAAGTTTTGGTGGATGGCAACCGTGTTCCCGACATGCCTTACCATGTACAAGCCGTGATTGGTGGCGATGATTCGGTTCAAGAAATTGCCGCAGCTTCTATTGTTGCCAAAGTGGTGCGAGATCGCTTGATGCGTTACTTGGATTATCAATATCCTGCCTATCATTTTGCCCAACACAAAGGCTATGGCACCAAGGCACACCTCGATGCCCTGCGTGAATTTGGCCCTTGTCCCGTTCACCGCATGGGTTTTTCACCCGTTGCCAAAGCAGCTCAACAAAGGAAAAACACCCATGTTTGATGAAAAAAACGTCCACCCCTCTGTTCGCCACCGTGCTATTCAGGTACTGGTCGATATTTTTGAATATCAAAAAAAATCTGATTTTTCGATTGAAAAGCGTGCTTTAGGCTTGGATGCTCGTGATAAAGCTTTGTTGCATGAATTGGTGTTGGGTGTGTTGCGCCGTTTCTTTTCACTGGAAGTTGATTTTTCACGTTTTCTCAAACAAAAACCCGATACTGAAGCGCGTATGTGCTTGTTCATTGGTACTTACCAGCTTCGTCATACGCGTATCCCTAGCCATGCCGCTGTTTCAGAATGCGTGGATGCCATCAAACATTTTCAACCCAAAGCCGCAGGTATGGTCAATGCTATTTTACGTAAAATAGCCAACCATGAAGCACCCAAAAAGCTCAAACCCCATCAACATGCCGAACTCCCGCAGTGGATGTATGCCAACTGGCGAGATGCTTGGGGGGCTGAGATCACCCAAGATTTTTGTAAGGCTTTACAACATCAACCTGAGCTCTCCCTCGCTGTATTTGAAAATCGTGAAGCATGGATCAGAGATAGCCAACAACAAGGGTTTATAGCTGAAATAGGTGAACTTTCGCCTTATGCGGTATTATTAAAATCTAGGACTCATGTCCCATCACTTCCCAAATTTGATGACGGTGGTTTTCAAGTCATGGATCAAGCACCGCAACATGCCGTGATGGCATTGGATATGCCGCAAGCAGGCACTATTTTGGATATATGTGCCGCACCGGGTGGAAAAACAGTTTTACTGGCGCACCGCTTTCCTACATCTCATATCATGGCTGTTGAATTCAATCCCAAACGCTTACCTCGCTTACAAGAAAATTTAAAGCGATTGCAAGTCAACAACGTGAGTGTATTACAAGCTGATGCCTGCCATTTACCCATACCCGATAACAGTGTCGATGCTATCATGCTCGATGCACCCTGTTCAGCCTCAGGTATTTTACGTCGCCACCCTGATGCTAAGTTTTTACATGATAAAAACAGCATCCAAAACCTTTCAAAGCATCAAAATCTCATGCTTCAAGAGGCTTTACGCGTATTAAAAATAGGCGGCACCTTGATTTATGCCGTATGTTCGATTCATCCTCAAGAAAATGAACAGGTGATTGAAGGACATCATATTCTCCAACAACAACGGCTATATCCTAACCTTAAACATGATGGCTTTTTCTGGGCAAAAATCATCAAAAGATAACAAAATTATTTACACGCCATCACAAAGACACCATCCCAACCTTTGGCTGGTGGGTGGCTCAAATAACCCTCAACACGCGCCATCATCACTTCATACATACCATCTTCAGGAAACTTCGAAGATAAACCCTTCAAAATCTTCAGAGCCCCCTCAAATCGGCGTGATTGAATCATCGCCCAAGCACGTTTGTACACCGCATCACACTTAACAATCTCATCTACCATATCATTGAATGAACACATTGGCTCAAATAAATCCACAGGTGTTTTTCTACCAACCACCAACACTTGATCCACAAAACGACAAAACACTTTATCACACACCAAACGCTGTGTATCAGCACTGATAAGAATGGGCGTGCGGTATGCCTTACAAACACCTTCCAAGCGTGCTGCAAGATTCACATGGTCACCCATCATGGTGTAATTCATATGCGTATCCGTGCCCATATTTCCCACAACCATCAAACCAGAATTCATACCAATGCGTACAGTAAGCTCAGGTTCACCTCGCTTTTTCCACTCTTTTCTCATCTCCGCAAGCACAGATTGCTGTTCCATCGCTGCCAATACACAAGAAGTTGCATGCTCGTCCATATCAAGGGGCGCACCAAAAAATGCAATAATGGCATCCCCTTCATATTTATCGATGGTGCCACCATGTTTAAGAATAATATCACTCATCGCCGTCAGATATGTATTCAATAATGTGACCAATTCAGGCGCACTTAATGTTTCAGAAAACGTTGAAAAGGATGCAATATCGGAGAACATTGCGGTCAATTCTTTTTCTTCACCACCCAGTTTTAAACTTTCGGGATGTTTCGATAAGCTATCCACGACTTCAGGTGATAAATAATGAGAAAAGGCATCATGAATAAAGGCGCGCTTATGGGATTCCACAATATATTGAAACAAACTTACAGG
>NVWS02000034.1 GCA_002746295.2 Zetaproteobacteria bacterium | reverse complement strand
GATGATTGGGGTACGTATAAACGTTACCTTAACTCCAAAGAACATGAAATAGGTAAAGCCAATACTCAAAAAATTGAACGTAAAAATTTAAACTTGAGAACTTGGATTAAACGCTTGACTCGAAAAACAATATGTTTTTCAAAGTGTGGAAAAATGCACGATATTGTAATAGGATTACTCATTAACAAAGTTGAATTCGGGGTGGATATTTATCCTTAAATTCAGATTTGACCCATTACCAAAAGGAGCATAGATAATGGAAATTCAGGAAGTTTTTACGCAGTTATTAGAGGCTCGTGTTGCACATTTACGCTGGGTTGCCCGAGCAGAAGCATTGGTTGAAGGTGTAGCTTTAAATAAAGAGCAAGTTCCCCTTTTGGCAACAGATTGCGACTTTGCCCATTGGTATTTAGGGGCAGGTCGCGCCTTACGGCATTTGCCTGCTTATGATAGGGTCGCTCCTCCTCATGAGCGCTTACATCATATTTATTCGGATATTTTTGCAGCATTATATACTGAAGAAGAACGCTTTAATATTTTGCAATGGCTAGGCATTCAACGCCGCATGAATCAACCCAATCGAGATAAAGCACGCGCCTTACTGCCTAAACTTAAACTTGCATCTCAAGAAGTGTTAGAATCACTAGAGCATCTAACTTTTGAGTTAAATCAATATGTTAAACGTAAAAACATTCAAAAAAATACGCCTTTGAGTGATTTGGAAAAACTATACAATGATTTAGAAAATATGGGATATACAGGAAAGTCATAACAATGAATCAAGACATTGCTTGGGAAGATTTATATCAACAAGGGGATACGGGTTGGGATCGTGGTGAGATGAGTCCCGCCCTGACTCACTGGCTTGAATCTGGATTAAACAAAGAACAGCGCATATTGATTCCTGGCTGTGGTCGTGGCTATGAAGTGATTGAGTTGGCACGTTTAGGCTTTGATGTCACTGCGTTGGACATCGCACCTTCTGCCATTGAATCCTTAAAAAACTCACTAAAGCAGGAAGGTTTACATGCAACATTGATATGTGGTGATTTATTCGATTATCAAACCACTACGCCGTTTGATGCGGTATATGAGCAGACATGCTTATGTGCTTTACCCCTTGAGCTTCGTTCAGCTTACGCATCGCATATCAAAGCATGGCTTAAGCCTCAAGGTAGCTTTTATTTTTCGATGATGCAAACAGGGGAGAAAGAAGGTCCGCCCTTTCATTGTGATTGGGCTGATATGCAGTGCTTATTTGGTGCCGAAGACTGGCTATGGCAACAAAAGCCACCCTTATTGATAGCAAGACCCAAAGGCAAGCGTTTTGAATTAGCATTTCGCTTGATTCGGAGGTAACGCATGAAATGGCTTGATGATATGTCGTATATCTTTCTTATTGGTGCAGTCGTGTTGATGGCGATGATGCCATTTCAACCTGAACCCCATTTGGTAGAAAAATATCATATGTGGAAAGCGGGGGAATTGCACCGTTTATTGGATATATTTGATGTTTTTTGGCATTTACTTCCCGCGTTCTTACTGATTTTGAAAATATCCCGTGATGTCATGCAACATAAAGGTGGGGTATGAAATTACTTTGGATGTTACTCTTATTGATGGTATGTGGTGATGCTGCTATGGCAGATCCCTTTGATGCCGATGAAGGTTATGTGAATCGTGGTGCGCCTGATATGTTGGGTTATGCAGGTTTAGCGATGTTGATGCTTAACTATGTATTATTTGGGCTTGCTGCGGTTGTTTTTGGTAAAGCTTTAGCCAATAAAGCACCGTGGATGATACATATTAGCCGTATTTTTTCTAAACCTTGGTCATTTGGTGTTCAAAAAGAAGTGCGTGATGATCGACATTGGGCTGATATTCCTCTCACCGTGGTGCTTATGATACTGTGGATTTTTCTATGTCAGTGGTTCAATGAGTTCGGTTTGGGTGCTGTGGCTATGATTGGTTTGGCTTTGATGGCTGTTTTGGTACTTCGTATGTTAAAAGATTAAGCAAAATTTTTGATGTCATTATTTTATCAAGGGAGACTTTTCTTTGTGTTTAGAAAATGCCTTGTTAAGCTTCGTTGTATGGCATTTTTAGCCAAATTTTTATGAAAATGGTGAATATATGAACGTCGATCAACATTTGAAAGTAGCACAATGGCACATGGAACAAGCGCGTTTGCATGCAACAACACAGCATTCTTGCGGTTGCCCTGTGAACGAACATTACCAAAACATTATCAACGAAGTTGAATCTGGTAAAATCGAAGAAGAATTGGTTTGTTCAACCGAAAAATAGGTCTTTTATCGTAAGTTCGCTTACGCAACCCTCCCCAACATTGGATTGTTTGGGAGGGTTTTTTTATAGCTAATGTTTGGGACGAAACACCTTGCATTCCACGTCATGCGCTTCCAAGTATGCCCCTTCAATCAAATCAACACAGTATGGCACGGCTGGGAATACTGCGTTTAAACAATCATCAATGGCAGAAGGTTTACCAGGGAGGTTAATAATGAGTGATTTACCTCGAATACCCGCTGTTTGCCGCGATAAAATAGCCGTTGGCACAAATTTAAGTGATGCTTGACGCATCAGCTCGCCAAAACCAGGTAATATTTTTTCGCAAACAACTTCAGTTGCTTCTGGGGTCACATCCCGTACCGCAGGACCTGTACCGCCTGTGGTGACAATCAATGAACAAAGCTCAATATCAGAAAGTTCTTTTAAGGTTGCTTCAATGCCAGCTTGATTGTCTGGAATCACGCGCGAAACAGCCTCCCATTGGCTGCTTAATACACGTTCAAACCATGCAATCATCGCGGGGCCGCCCAAATCTTTGTATTCACCGCGACTGGCGCGGTCGGAAACTGTGATAAATCCAATTTTAGCTTTCATACATCCATACCCTCTTGAAAATCCATACCCTGTAAAAGTTGCACTTGCACCCCATCACCTTCTCTCAATCCATCCGAATATTCAGGCACCACCACAAAACCCTGTGCCACTGCCATACTCATCAAAATACCACTGCCTTGTGAGCCAGTCGAATATGCCACATAATCACCTTTTATATCTTTTTCTAAGCTGACCCGTACAAAATGCGCGCGTCCTGTCCGATCCTTTAAATCTTGCCCCAAACGTGCTTGAATGGTTCGGCGAAAGATTTTTTTATGCCCCATCATCTGACGTAAAGCTGGCGAAACAAATTGTTCAAAACAAACCATGCTGGATACTGGGTTCCCAGGTAAACCAAACACAGCCGTGCCATGTTCTGTTGTGCCAAAGGCCAAAGGGTGACCTGGGCGCATGGCAACCCGCCAAAAGTGCATCGTAATGCCCAAAGCATCCAAGGTTGGGCGCATAAAATCATGGTGTCCAACCGATACGCCACCACTTGCCAACAACACATCGTATTTCAAACCTTGCGCAAGTTTAGCACGCAATTCAATCGGGTTATCACGCGCAATACCAAGCAATGTTGGCTCGATGCCCAAGGCTTTGCATTGGGCATATAGAGCATGGGAATTGGCATCAGGTATTTTATTGTCATCCACCGCCTCATCCAAACCTTCCAACTCATCACCCGATGATAAAATGGCCACAGTTGGCTGGGCAAAGACACGCACCTTTTTTTGTTTCACCATGGCTAAAATAGCTAAAACGCTTGGCGTAATCAATGTGCCTTGGTTCAATACAATTTTGCCATCCATCAGGTTTTCACCCATGGGTCGAATGTTTGCACCTTGCTTTGGCGATGTAAGAATCAATACATCATTGCCATCATCTTGTGTATCTTCACAGCGTATGACGGTATCAACACCTTGTGGCGTGGGTGCGCCTGTCATAATGCGTGCGGCTCTACCTTGCAGTACCTTAATGTTTGGCATGTTCCCAGCACGAATATCATCCACCACATGCAAGCGAACGGGTTGTTCAGGTATTGCATTTTTCACATCATCAAATCGCACAGCATAACCATCCATAGCAGACACATCATATGGCGGATGATTACGGTTGGAAATCACATCCTCTGCCAAGATTCGGTTCAAACTTGCATGCAAAGACAGATACTCGCTCTTTTGCATGTGAATATGCTTAAAAATCACTTCCTGTGCATCAGATACAGATAAATAGTTCATGTTTTACTCCAAGTTTTTAGATCGGTTGGTGTATTTAAACTCACAAAGCTTTGCAGTTTGGGGTCATATAAACGCGCTTCATGTTCGGAAATTATGTGTGTGTTCAAGGCCTTTAATAGGTGTTTTAAACTGCGTCTTTCTGCTTGAATACTCTGTTGCATTTTAGACCAACACGTTTGTCGATAAAAGCAGCATAAGGGTTGCATAAAACCACCACTATACACCGCCACAGCATCATGATTTTCACGTTTTGAAGCCATATTTTTCAATAGTTTATGGGCAACAAATGGCATATCGACCCCCACCACAAAAATCCAATCGGTATGCACTGCTTGCAGTGCGGCTGCAATGCCCAGCATGGGCGCGCGATTTTCACTGTTGTCCAAAATTTGTCGCAAATCTGTATCACTTCGCTGTTTGCGAACACTGACGCTCACATTCTCAAAGCACGGTCTTAATTGTTTGATACTATGCTGCAATAAAGTTTGACCCTGAAAAAGTATGGAAGCCTTATCTTGTCCCATACGTTTGGATTCACCACCTGCTAAAATAACGGCCGTACAATCATGGATCATGCTTGTTCTGAATCCAAACCTGCAATGATAATCGGCTCATCATCAAGGCTGAGGCTATTTTTTTCTTGCCAATAATCCTTGATACCTTGCTCACCTTTTTTTTCGGCCCATTTGTTTAGCGTTGGACGTTGCCCCACAAAATCATACAACGGTACACCATAACCACAGGAAGTATGCACAAGATCAACGGACACATCAAAAATTTGCCGCGCACCAGCCAATGGCTCAAAATGACCATAATATTCATCCCAATCATCATCGGATGTTAAAATCGTGCGTGCCTTACCATACAAGCGAAGAATAAGCGGAACTTTCTCAAAACTACAAAACATAATGGTCATACGATTGTTTTGTTGCAAATGGGCCGCCGATTCATTGCCACTTCCCGTTACATTCAACCAAAGCACACGATTGGGACTCAGTACACGAAAACTATCCATGCCTTTGGGCGAAATATTCACCCTGCTATCGCTTGTCGCCGTACCGACAAAATACACCTGTTGCTTGGCGATAAATTGAATCTGTTTTTCAGGTATTGATGTATATTTCTCGCCCATGAAAATTCCCCCATTGTAAAATAAAGTCCACCACCTGCGCCACATCATTCAAAGGCAATTGTGGCACATGAATATCCAAATCATCCATGTCCGTGACCACAGCAAGCAAATCACTTCCTGCACAGCGTAAGTCTGTGGATCTCGCTGCACGCATCACTTCAATTTTTGGGCAGGGCATCGAAGCATAGCCTTCGACCAAAACCAAATCCGCATCAGAAAAATATTTTTTTGCCATCTCCTGCGGTGATAATGGTTGGGGCATATCTGTCACCATCAACAACTGCTCAGATCCTACCAATAATGAGGCTTTTGCACCTGCTTGTTTGTGTCGCCAGCTATCCTTACCTTTCGTATCCATATCAGGTTGGTGGTGGGAATGTTTGATGGTGCAAATATACAAGCCTTTTGCCGTGAGTGCAGCAATCAACTTTTCCATCAAAGTGGTTTTACCTGAATTAGAAAAACCCACAATCGCCAACACTGGAATATCCATCATAAACCTCCCGCATCCGTCATGGATGCTGTGTTACCCAAGTGTCACCATCAGGCGTAGTCTCTTTTTTCCAAATCGGTACACGTTGTTTCAAGCTATCAATCAACCACTCGCATGCTTCAAAGGCTGGTTTTCGATGTTCTGAACCGACCACAATCAACACAATTTGATCACCTGCATGAACCGTAGTCACACGATGTACCATGCGTATATCCATAACATTAAACTTGGCTTTGGCTTCATCGGCCAAAGTTTGCATCGCCTTTTCTGCCATGTCTGCGTATTGTTCAAAGTTGATGGAGAATACATCACGACCTTCTGAAAAATCACGCGCACAGCCGAGAAATGTGGTGACTCCTCCGATGCGCTGAGAAGTTTGGCGAAGTGCATTCACCTCTTCTTCCAGTGAAAAGTCTTCTTTCTGAATCCGAATAGCTTTACGCATATTTATTCCCATATAGTCGTTTAAGTATTAAAATGGTATTTTTTTCTTTTTCAAAGATTTTTAAATATAGTCATGATTCGTATAAATCTACCTCTTAGTTCGTCATTCCCGAAATCTTTTATCGGGAATCTATCTATATAGTCGTTTAAGTATTAAATAGGTATTATGTTTTCGTCACCCTCGAATGCTTGTGTCGAGGGTCTATCAATAGATTCCAGACACAAGCACTCTGGAATGACGGTGATTTAATACTTGAATCACTATAGACCCCCGACACAAGCACTCGGGGGTGACGATTCGGTTGATGAACGAAAGGCTAGTTCCATACTTAAAGCACTATATCAGCCACCCGAAAACGGCGGCATCAATGCGACTTCATCACCATCTTGCAAAACATAATCCATATCATCTGTTTGTTCTTGGTTCACAGCCACCAACAAGGGATGAATATCGACACAATCCACTTTATCAATCAATTCGGCAAGGGTTTGCCCAGCTTGCATATCGGTACTTCGCTGACCTAATTTATCTGCAACGACTCCAAAAAATAAAACCTTAATCATTTGTATCAAACCCATTTCCTTTTATGTCTGAAAAAAACTTAAAATAATTACAAAGCATGCTTAAACTGAATAATATGTCTTCGCGCTTTTTTATCGGGTCGCTTTTTGGGTGCAGGCGCGGATGCTACATGGTTTTTTTGTTGCTCCCGAAGTCTTGCACGGGCTTGGATGCTAGACTCTCTTTCTTCATACAAAGCCTGTGCAATGGTGGCCGAACCCCGTTTTTCAGCCAGTGCCAACACCGTCACTTCAAATACTTCCAGACCTTTTTTAATGACCAGTACATCACCGATTTTTACTTCTTTGGCAGGTTTTGTCCGCATACCATTCAAACTCACATGCCCACCTTTCACGGATTCACTCGATAAACCGCGTGTTTTGAAAAAACGCGCTGCCCACAACCATTTATCCACACGTACACTCATCGCATTTTCTGCCATTGTTTTTCAAGTCGCTTCACCGAAATCGGTAGACTTGTTTTGAGATTTTGGGCAAACATCGACACGCGCAACTCCTCAATCATCCAACGAAATTGTAATAAATCATCACTTTGCCCCCCTGCTTTGGCACGTTGTTCATAACATTGCCAAAAACCATTCACCTGTTGGGATAATGCCTTATCTTTTACCAAATCACGCCCTGATTTTTCCACACGAACCGCCGCTGCATTTAAAAACCTAGGCAAGTGCATCAACCATGATGCTGGTGTGTTGGCAACGAAACCCACGCCCATGAAATGCTCAAGTTGATGGTTGACATCATCCAACATCGCCTTCTTTTGGGGCGCAACACTCGCCTGCATGCTTGCCCTTAATTGTGCATGAGCTTGCAAAGCATCATCGACCCATTGCATGATGCGCTGACCTTCTTGCACAAGTTGACTGCGTCCTTGCTTCAAACACGATTCAAAATCAGGCTGCGTGCGCGGCAATGTGTTGGATAAAAAGACAGATTCAAAGACTTTAGCAATCACATCTTTTCGTAGTTTTTCAGCATCACCCAACAATGCCGCTTGCATCATCATCGCTTTGTTCTTTTTCATCTGTTGATTCAACACGTTAACCTGTTGATACATCGCCAACATCAACAAACGTCGAACACCAGCATACATGGCTTCATTTGCTGCCTGTTTCTGCTCCAACATCACAATGGCAACACTATCTTGCCTATCCATCAAGGTAGGAAAGCGTTGAATATGCACACCATTCACTTTTTGCGTCACCGATTCAGGTAAATCACCAAATTCCCAGCGTTTGATGCCTTCTTTTTCCAATTCATGCGATACCGCATTCGCTTGCCCATCCATCGCAAACTTTTGCTGTAAAACAACCAAATCCGTATGTTCTTCTAATATTTTTTTACGTTCATTGAGCACACGAAAGTTCATCTTTAAATGCTTGGGTAAAGCATCGACTGCCCATTGTTCACTGCTGATATAGATGCCTGTCATGCGTTCCAATTGGCGTGAAAAAGCGGGCAAAAGATGCCCTTCGCCAAAGCTCATGGCATCCATCGCCGCCTCTGCAAACTGTGGCACTGGCACAAAATTTCGCCGCAAGGATTTGGGTAAACCTTTGATTAACGCCACCAGCTTTTCTTGCAACATGCCCACCACCAGCCACTCAAAGCGTTCCGCTTGCAATTGCCCCAAGATGGCTTGAGGAATCACCAAAGTCACACCATCGGCATGGTGCGATGGATCAAAATGATAGTCATAACGCAGACGTTGCGCCCCGATTTGCACCGTATCAGGGAAATCATCGGCATGAATGCCCACATCATCATTGGCAAGCAACACTTGTTTGCTTAAATATAAGTATTTGGGCTGTTTGGCTTCAATTTCTTTGCGCCATTGCTCAAACAGTTTGCCACTGCATACATGTTCAGGAATTAAGGCATCAAAAAACTCAAAAATCACTTGTTCTTCTGCCAACACATCCCGTCGTCGTGATTTGGCTTCCAAGGTCTCCAACTGTTTGATCAGACTTTGATTGTGTTGCGCATATTTTCCATGTGTCCGATATTCACCCAACACCAAGGCATGGCGAATAAACAACTCACGCGACATCACCGCATCAATCGGGGCATAATTCACCAAGCGATTGGCAACGATGGTTAAACCAAATAAGGTCAATCGTTCATGCGCCAATACTTGGGCGCGTTTTGCCGACCAGTGCGGTTCAGAATACTCGCGTTTAACGATATGCGGGGCTAAACGCTCCAACCATATCGGATCAATCGGGGCAATGATGCGCGCATACAAACGGTTGGTTTCCATTAAATTCGCTGCCATCAACCATTTGGGTGGTTTTTTATATAAATGAGAGCCGGGAAACACCGATAATTTCAAGTTTCGTGCGCCCAAGTAGTTTTTCTTTTCATCCTGAACCGCAATATGCCCCAATAAGCCTGCCAACAATGCACGATGCACGGCATCAGGCTTGGCAGCTTCTTGATTGGGTTTTAAGCCCAAATCTCGCACCATGCCCAACAATTGACCATGCAAATCATGCCATTCACGCAAGCGGATATAGGATAAATAATGTTTTTGACACAGTTTCCACAACTGGTTTTTAGAATGATGTTTGCCTTGTTCGTGATACCAATCCCATAATTTGATGTAACCCATAAAATCAGATGTTTCATCACGAAAAATACGTTGTTTTTCATCGGCTTTTTGTTGGGCATCCATCGGACGTGTACGCGGATCTTGCACCGAAAGTGCCGCAACAATCACCAAAACCTCATGCAAGGAACGCTCTTGATGCGCTTGCAACAGCATGCGTCCCAAACGGGGATCAACAGGCAAACGCACCAATTTCCGACCAATGGGTGTGAGCTTTCGTTGCTCATCGACAGCTTGAAGTTCATACAACAAACGGTAACCATCGGTAATCGAACGCGATTCAGGTGGGTTCATGAACGGAAATTTTGCCACATCCCCCAAGCCCAAACTCGCCATTTGTAAAATCACACTGGCGAGGTTGGTGCGTAAAATTTCAGGATCGGTTTGTTCACTGCGTTGTGAAAAAGCAGCCTCATCATAAAGACGAATACACACACCTGCTGCCACACGTCCGCAACGTCCAGCGCGTTGATTGGCACTGGCTTGAGAAATCGGCTCAATGGGCAAACGCTGCACCTTGGTTTTTGCACTATAGCGTGAAATACGTGCCAAACCAGAATCAATCACAAAACGAATCCCTGGTACGGTCAATGACGTTTCTGCGACATTGGTTGCCAAGACAATGCGCCGCCCACGATGACCTTGAAACACCCGATCTTGCTCGCTGGCAGAAAGCCTTGAAAACAAGGGAATCACTTCGGTATGTTTCATCGCATGGTCATCCAGCGCATGCATGGCTTCACGAATTTCACGCTCACCGGGTAAAAAAACCAAGACATCACCCATCGCATCCATGCGTTCCACTTCATCGACCGCTGCTACAATCGCCTGCGGTAAACCTTGCTCCACCGCATCATCATCACCCACAATCGGGTGATATAAAATATCCACAGGGTAGGAACGCCCTGATACTTCAATAATGGGTGCATCATTGAAAAATTCGGAAAAGTGTTTCGTGTTGATGGTCGCAGAGGTGACAATGACTTTCAAATCAGGGCGTTTGGGCAAGAGTTGTTTCAAATAACCCAGTAAAAAATCAATATTTAAGCTTCGTTCGTGGGCTTCATCAATGATGATGGTGTCATACTGTTCAAGGCGAGCATCGCTTTGAACCTCTGCCAGTAAAATACCATCGGTCATTAATTTAATATAACCATGTGGCTGGCTTTTATCGGCAAAACGAACTTTATAGCCCACATGTTCGCCGACCTTGCTATCCAATTCTTGGGCAATGCGTGTTGCCACACTACGGGCGGCAATGCGGCGCGGCTGCGTATGCCCAATCAAACCTGCAATGCCGCGCCCGAGTTCCAAGCAAATTTTGGGGATTTGCGTGGTCTTTCCTGAACCTGTTTCACCCGCCACAATGACCACTTGGTTCTGTTCAATAGCGCGCGCAATATCATTGCGTTTGGCAGATACGGGTAAGCTTTCAGGAAATGAAATAGCAGGGATACGGGTGAGACGTTGTTGATATTTAGTCTGCGATACAGCCAGTTGCCTTGCCACATCTTGTAAACTTTTATCAATGGGTTTGCCCTCCTGCCGCAAACGATGCTTCAAACCATGCAGGCGTTTGCTCAACACTCTTCGATCCACCATCATGCAGTGGTCAAGTGCAGCAAGGTGCTGCTCAATAATATGCTTCATCAAGGGTTCAGCCTATCGGTATGAAAAACCCACCAGCGAGAGCCAAATTTTGGAAACAGAATCCCACGCAGAGCATGGGAACGAGAGGCTCTCAATGGGCTGCTAAATAGCTGCAATATTTTTGGCCTGCTCAGTCGCATTACCAATATACGTGGCTGGAGTCATATCAAGCAAGTGTTTCTTCGCATCTTCAGGAATATCCAAAGCTGTGATAAAAACTTGCATAGATTCAGCCGTAATTCCCTGTCCACGCGTCAAGGCTTTGAGTTGTTCATAAGGATTGGGTAAACCATAACGACGCATCACCGTTTGCACGGCTTCACCCAAAACTTCCCAAGTGGCATCCAAATCTGCATCCAAACGTGCGGCGTTGATTTCAAGCTTGTTGATGCCTTTCAACGCGGATTCCAATGCCAATAAGGTATAACCAAAACCTACGCCAAGGTTACGCAGTACCGTTGAATCGGTTAAATCACGTTGCCAGCGAGACATGGGTAATTTTTCAGCCAAATGACGCAATACGGCATTGGCAAGCCCCAAATTTCCTTCGGCATTTTCAAAGTCAATCGGATTGATTTTGTGTGGCATGGTTGATGAACCCACTTCGCCCGCAATCACACGTTGTTTGAAATAACCCAATGAAACATAGCCCCAAATATCACGGCAGAAGTCCATCAAAATGGTGTTAAAACGTGCCACCACATCATTTAATTCGGCAATATAATCATGCGGTTCAATTTGTGTGGTGTATGGGTTCCAATCCAAACCCAACGACTCCACAAAAGATTGGGCAATGCCTTCCCAGTTTAATTCAGGATAAGAAGCCAAGTGTGCATTATAGTTACCGACTGCCCCATTGATTTTCCCTAAAATTTCTGTATTTTCAATCTGTTGAATTTGACGTTGCATGCGATGCGCTACATTCGCCCATTCCTTACCCATGGTGGTGGGGCTTGCCGATTGACCATGTGTGCGTGCCAATAAGGGTTGTGCGGCAAATTCAATCGCACCTTTTTTCAATGCTTCCAATATGGTATGGAACATCGGCAACATCACCGCATCACGCGCCTCTTTCAGCATCAAAGCATAAGATAAGTTGTTAATATCTTCGGATGTACAAGCAAAATGAAAAAACTCGGAACTTTTAGCCAACTCTTCGTGTGCTTTAACTTTTTCTTTAAGAAAATATTCCACAGCTTTCACATCATGGTTGGTTGTGCGTTCAATAGCTTTCACGCGCGCGGCATCGTCTTCAGAGAAGTTGCTAACCATATCATTCAAAAAAATCTGTGCGGCATCTGAAAAGCTCGGAACTTCTTGAATATCAGTATGTGCCGCAAGCATTTGAAACCAACGCACTTCTACGGTCACACGGGCTTTAATCAATCCATACTCACTAAAAATCGGACGTAAACTGGCAACTTTTCCCGCATAGCGTCCATCAAGCGGTGAAAGGGCTGAAATAGGTGAGACGTGCATCATGAACTCCGTGATAACTAAAAAAATAAAGGCGGCGAAAGGTACACAGCTAGGTTTCCTTTTCCAGTTAGCCGCTTATTTTTCATGCTGGTGCATTACATACCCTTGCAGCTTGTACAGCTTATACCTAAAGTGCGTGGGTTAAGTTTGGGAGGGACATGTATTCTATGCCTATGTTCAATGTGTTTTACATCATATCACTGCTGCTACTTTCCACATCAGCTTTTGCTGAAGGTGACTTAGCGCCAGAATCTCCTAGCTTTCAAGCCAGTGCAGAGCGGGGCAAAGCTACTTTTGATGCTGTGTGTGTTCACTGCCATCATTTAACCCATGAAATTAGTGCGGTGGGATGCCCTGGTTTAGAAGGCGTTTTGACCCGTCATAATGCTGAATGGATTGATGCTTGGTTAACATCACCTGAATCTTTTGCCAAAACGAATGTCAAAGCAAAAACAGTGGTGGATGCCAATCCTTATGGTTTGGTGATGCCAACACTGCCTGAGATGGTCAAAGAACATGATCGCTTGGACATCATTGAATTTCTTAAAACACTCAAGTAATTTCACCTGTTCTAATATTTACAGAGGCTAGAATCAGGTCTTAAAATATCATCCGAATCGTCACCCCCCGTCGTTAGCCCAGAATGCTTGTGTTAGGGGTCTATGACTAGATGCCTCATACAAGATTTCGAGCATGATGGGGTAACTTGATACTTAAACGATGACATCAAGCACAAAGAAGGAAGCCATTGGCTCCCTTTCTTCATACAAACATCTTGAAACAAGCAATAGATACTTACATACTCAATGATGCCACAGCACTTCTCAATTGAGCGCGTGCCATGCCCAAGTTGCTACCCGCTTTATCCACTACAAGGTAAGCAAAAATAGCATCATTCTTTGGCCAAGGTGCAATCAAATGTAGTTGCTTGCCCAAGGTAATCAAAATATCCTCAATGTCATCATCCAAACCCAACATACGCATGGTATCACGTTTTGCCAGCATCACGCGCGTATTGCCTGCTGCTGCTGTATCCGTATCAAAGCCTTTGGATTGCGATGCCATCACCAATCCACTGTCGGAATCTGCAATAATGGCAGCAATCGCGCCATCAATCAGCATCAAATCTTTTACAACTTCATCTGCACTTGCCATATTATTCACTCCTATTTCAATTTAATTCTTAACTATAGTCGTTTAAGTATGAAAGTAGCTCGTCATCCTCGTGTGCTTTTGTCGAGGGTCTCTTTAAGCCATAGGTTCCCGATAAAAAAATCGGGAATGACGATAAGGTTCAATCAATACTTAAACCACTATATGACGCACTATAGCCTACATTTGTGTCAATATGTTATTTAAATAGTCATATTTTTTTATTCAGGGTATAGCATCTGCCGTACATCTTTCCCTATACCTTCCAATACTGAAATGACAGACCTTGGAATATGTCGTGTCCGTATGGCAAAATATAATGTACCAGCTTGTTTCACATTCACACTCCAAGCCAAAATCATCGCACTCTGATTTTTAGGCATCATACAACAGCAGGTCATACCATTTAGATCCCCCTGCATGGCAATACCCTCACCCGCTGAAAGCCAATCTGGCAACAGTGCTGTACAGCCATCATCCAAACCATGTCCAACACTTGCCAACAATAGTCCATCACCACCCACGACCACACAGCCCATCCATTGATGGGTATCACAACAATTTTTCAAATATGCTTCCATCAACCCTACCCCTCCATGCCGTTCATGGCATCATGCTAAAAAAACTTCATTCGTCCATCAAAAAACAGTTTAGGCATGCTTATATAGACGGAAATGTATATCCTTGCCAGATGGAAAATCAGGCAAAGCAAGAAAACATTCATATCATTGGCTCACTTGGAAATGAAAATATCGACCTTCAACATATCCAACGCATTTTATTACAAGATAATATCGAACTTGGACATGCTGGTGAATTTATGGGTAAAACAACCACCCATCTTAAGTTCAACGATCATTATGTTTTAAAGCTCCACCCTGATAAGAATTTTGCCGAAGAAAGAATTGCCACACGCTGGCTTAGCAACCTCATTGAAAACGAGCGTGAAGCGAATGTTTACCACCCTTCGCGCACCTGGTTTATTCAACACCAAGGGTCTCATTGGCATATTGGCAACATCACCCGCCGTCTTACACCCGTGCATACGCTTTTTGAATCCCCTGATTTTCCAGCCGACAAAGCATTGTCCTTTATTGCTACCATTTGTGATATGTATTTATCTTACATTACACGTTGTGATAAGCGATTGGATGAAGGCTTGTCCAATTTTGGATTTATGGACGGCAAGATTTATTATTTGGATGATGATATTTACGCTTGGGATCATTTTTTCGCATTTTCAGCTTGGGTTGCAGGCTGGTTACGCCGCTATTCCCATACTTGGTTGAATGCCAGCCGATCCCGTCAACTTGGTGAAACCTTACGTACATTGCTACATAAACATTTTAATCAGAGTGAAGGGATAGATGCCCCACATATTGTGGCGGAACAGCTCAAAGATATGTTTTTCCCATCAGGTAATATCCAAAGTGCTGCGGATCATATTATTGAAATTCTTGCCAGTTACACCTACCAAGCTGATAGTCCTAATATACCTGTCACGACACAAGGTTGCATGGATGATGTTACAACATGGTTCGATGAATATGAACCCATTGCCATTTTATCGGATATTCATGCCAACCTACCTGCACTCAAAGCCACATTGGCTGATATTGATCGTCAAGGCATCAGTCGTATCTTTATACTTGGTGATTTGGTGGGTTATGGTCCTCACCCCACTGAATGTCTTGAACTGTTACAAAAGCGTGGGCTTTTAAGTTTACGTGGCAACCATGATCATGCCATTGGCACAGGCAATATGGTACACAGTATGACCTCATCATCCTCACATATTGCTGAATGGACCATTCATACCATTGAAGATAAACAGCGTTTATACCTATCCAATTTGCCGCTGAAAATCACCCTGCGTCCTTGGATGGCAGTACATGGCGCACCCATGGATCTGACCTGCTTCAATGGTTATATTTATCAAGCAACAGCCCTTAAGAATCTTCAATGGATGGCTCAAAATAGTTATAAATTCTGTCTTCATGGCCATAGTCACTTTCAGGGTATTTACATCTTACAAGATCAGCAAGCCAAGCATATTAAAGGTGAGATTTATATTGATATCAGCCAAGAAGAAGCCGCTTTAATTTGCCCAGGTTCTGTGGGACAACCCCGTGATGGCATTACCAAAGCTTGTTACGCAGTTGTCCGCCCGCGCCAAGCCCAAGTCGAACTCAAACAGGTGGAATATGAATTACGTGATGTGATTCACGATATGATTATACATAAGTTTCCTGAACAATTGATTGAGCGACTTAAAACAGGGACTTAACCCGAATGAATTGGCATTTTTTTCAAAGTTTTTTCAATATAGCCATGATTCGTATAAATTTACCCTTTGGTTCGTCATTGCCGAAATCTTTTCTCGGGAGTCTACCTATAGACCCCCGACACAAGTACTGGGGGATGATGATTGAAACGGTAGTTTCATACTTAAAGCACTATAGACCACGTTCTTTGATAATCATCTGACATTCACTCTTTCACATAATGTAAAAACTGACTGGTACGCCCAGCATGGATGCCACGTTGTTCAAACTTGGTGAAAATACGATCATCAGCACGTTCAATATAAGCCCCTTTTCCTGCCACATTGCGTAGCCCTTGGGTGTTATCAAGAATATCACGCATCCATTCCGCCAGTTCCGCAATATCCGATGCCAACTGAATAAAGCCACCGACTTGCAAACGACTGACCATCAAGTTCGCCATATCTTTTTGAATAATCCGTCGTTTATGGTGCTTGGCTTTGGGCCAAGGGTCGGGATGATTGACAATGATGCCATCCAACTGTTCGACTTGCACTTGATGTTCCAATACATATTGCGCGGGCAATTGGGTGATACGTGCTTGTTCAATCACCCCAGCATCTTCCAAGCGTCCGACTGCTTTTGCCACCCCCGGTAAATAAATTTCAACACCGACCAAGATCCAATCGGGATGTTTTTTGGCGGTATCAACCAAAAAATCACCATTACCAAAGCCAATTTCCATCACAATCGATGATTTTTCTGGAATATTGGCATCGTTTAAGGTTTTATCTTTGGGCAGACCTATTTTTGGCAACCAATGAAGCAAACGCTTTTCTTGACCATCGGTCACAAAGCCATTTTTGCGTCCATGGGTACGCATTTCTTGTTGGGCAAACTGTTCTCTAAACTCTTTGGATAAACGCATGGGGCGGCATAGTAGAGCTTCACCTTTTAAGTCACAAATAAGCCATCGTAGCCATGAGCATGGCAATCCATCATCTTGCGCCCAATATAGTAATTTAAGTATTAATTTACTCTTATCGTCATTCCCGAAATCTTGTATCGGGAATCTATACTTTAAAGAGATCCTCGACAAAAGCACGCGAGGATGACGAGGTACTTTCTACCTAAACGGCTTACCATGACTTTTTGAGGTTTATTACGCATGTATTTTGTTATTGCTACCCATATTTTCGTCCCCAATCCTGAACGAAGTGCAAGCTTTCTTGGTAATTGTTTGGGCTTTCAGACACAATACAAAGAGGGCTACGGTTGGTGCGCTGAAAATGGCACAGTGAGTTTATTGATACACTTCGCAGAGCAAGCGCAAGCCACGTTTGAAGTACAATGTAATCATATTGAGCAAGATACCCAAGCCTTGTTAAAACATGATGGAATTCATGCTTTGAGTGATGTCGAACAATACGACCATCGTTTGCAACAACGCTTTCTTAGTGATTGTGGTATCACCTTGATTCTATCTCAAATTCTTACTGAAGATGATTTGAATGAATTGCCTGATTTACCCACATCATTGGCTTGGGATGAAAAGACCATGCAACAAGTCCAACGTATTTTACGCATTGTACCGCTTGATTTCCGTGCCAAAGCACGCCAGCGGGTGACAGAGCGAGCCGAATATTTAGCTGTGGTGGGAGGGGATTTGATGGTCAATGAGGCTTATGCTATGCGTGCCTTGGTGGATATAACACTGAAGTTTCAACACCCGACCCTGTATCAAGCCATTCAAGATGAAGGTATTGCACCTGAGGCTTATGAGTTACCATGTTCCCACTAATTCAACGCACCTACCGCCTGATTCGCACGGCTTGGGCGATCAAAGCCTTACGACAAGCGGATAACGATGATGTTAAACAACAAGCCCGTCATGCTTTGAGTGATATTTTGGCTGGCTCACGTGGTTTACCCATGAAGGTAGGGCAAGTCTTGGCAGGTATGGGAGATGAATCTGAATATGCAGTATTAACCCAATCGGTTGAGCCTTGGTCACTGGATAAAATGCTACCAGTGCTAGAAAAAGCATGGGGGAAACCTGCGTTGATAATCTTGGAAAGCATGGAAGAAAGTCAAGCTGCGGCATCTTTGGGTCAAGTCCATCGTGCCAAACTCAATGCCCGCGAAACCTTGGCGATTAAAATTCAATACCCTGATATTGCCAAAGCCATGCAAGCAGAGATGACGTTAGCTGGTTTGATGCCTGCCGCTGGACCTGTCAAAACATGGGGTTTTGACATGCAGGCCTATAAGCAGACGTTAAATCAAAATATCCATGAAGAACTGGATTATTTGCATGAAATGAAACAACAAATGCTTTTTTCAGGTTCTGTCCATGTGCAAGGCCTGCATGTTCCGAGCACTTACCCTTTGTTATGCCGTAAAAATATCTTGGTACAAAGTTGGGCAGAGGGTGTACGGCTTTCGGAAGTTGCCAAGTGGGCCTTGCCACCACGCTTGTTTGTGGCGCGAACCTTGATGCAAACCATGTTTCAAAGCCTATTTCAAGCAGGCTTGGTGCATGGCGATCCTCACCCTGGTAATATGTTATTCAGTGATGATATAAAAGAACCACAAACCACATTGTTGGATTTTGGTTGCATGATTCACGTCGATGAGATGCCGCGCTTGGCATTGCTCAATATGATTTTGGTGGCACGCGGTGATCGACATATCAACCTTTTATCTCTGTTTGCTTCCATGGGCTTTGATGAACATAAATTGCAATATATTGAAGCCAAGCTTCCCACCTTGATTCAATTGCTATGCCGCCCCTTTATTGAGGAACGCGCCTTTGATGTCGAACAGTGGGATTTAAGCGTGTCTGTTGAATTATTACTGGGTGATGATAAGTGGTGGTTTCGCTCAGCCGCCCCTGCCAATTTGTTTCTGATTATCCGTATTTTTCAAGGCTTGATGAGTCAACTTGCTTTATTGGATGTCAAACTTCCTTGGTTTCCCTTGCTCCAACAAGCCTTAAAAAAATCCACATGGGAACAAGCCAAGCACTGGACACCTGATGGCATTGATTTACCTGAACCACCACACATACAAGGCTCTGCAACACAATTATCCATTCGCATCAAACCGCATGGAAAGAACGACATCAACATCACGCTAACGGCGATCAGTGCCTTGGATCTTGAAAACTTAATGCCTGAAAGTATTGCCTCAGAAATGCGTGATGCAGGTGTCAACTTACACGATATAAGAGAGCAACTATTAAAGGATGGCTTAGAGCCTCAAACACTTCTGGATTTGGATATGCCTTCCTATCATTGCCATATTGCACTGCAATTGTAATCTATTTTACAGTTGTTGAGTCACTTTAAGTAAGCTGTGGATAAGTCTGGGGATAAAGCTGTGAAAAGATGTCATTTTGTCATATTCTAAGCCAATATGACATAATGATTAAAATTTAGGCACACTTGTAATAACTTAAATAAAACAATAACTTAAAAGATTTATGTATGTGAACATAAAAGAAAACAACAACTTACGTGGATTCAAAAGTAAAATTGTGGAAAAGATCTATAAAAATGAATATGTCAAGAGCTTTCTTCAATTTATTATCATATCAAGTAAGCATAAAAAGGACAACTCATGACAAATCCAACAACGGCAACAAAAATAGCACCCATTCAGATTTGTCATGGTCAAAACTGCCGTGATGTGGGCGGTCTTTCCCTAGCAGAGCAATGCCAACGCCTTGGCATGGATTTTGAGTCCATAAGCTGTCAAAGTCTGTGCAATCACGCACCCACTGCAAAGCTAAATGGTGTCGCGATTTTACGCGTAAATTTTGATAAAATATTGACTGTAAAATGACACAAAAAGTTTTTTCTATTCTCTATTCATTTCGACGTTGCCCTTACGCCATGCGTGCGCGTTTGGCATTACTGTATAGTGGTATTGTTGTTGAATTGCGCGAAGTTACGCTTAAAAATAAACCACCTGAACTTTTACAGGCTTCCAACAAGGCTACTGTACCTGTTTTGATCTGTGACGATGGAAAAATGCTGGATGAAAGTCATCATATTATGCTTTGGGCATGCCAGAAATCTGATCCAGAGGCTTGGTTAAATACAGCATCACACCCATTGATCCATGACAATGACACATCATTTAAGTCATTCTTGGATATGTATAAATATTCAGATCGCTTCCCCGAATATACACAAACCCAATATCGCGACTCGTGCGGTATGTTTTTGCAACGCATCGAACAGTCCTTGCAACATTCATCATACTTGGCTGGTAAACACCGCTCGTTTGTGGATATGGCAATCGCTCCCTTCATTCGTCAATTTAGCATGGTCGAGCCGACTTGGTTTGAAGGAAAATCAAACGTCACGCCTTACCCCAACACTCTCAGGTGGTTGCAATCCATCCTTCAAAGTGAATTTTTCAGGCTTTGCATGAAAAAATATCCAGCATGGCAAGCAGGTGATGAAGTGAGTATCTTTCCCAACCATTAAAAACAATCATTTGAAAAGGTTTTCCTATGCCCCACTTAGTGCTTATTGACGGTCCTAATTATGTATTTCGTGCATTTCATGCCGTCAAACACAATTTATCCAATTCCAAGGGGGAACCGACCAATGCCGTCTTTGGCTATGTCCAAATGCTGCGTGGTATTCTCAAAGATTTATCACCCACCCATGTGGCAGTAATTTTTGATCCCAAGGGCGGCACCTTTCGCAATGAGATGTATGCTGAATACAAAGCCCATCGCCCACCCATGCCTGAAGATTTGGTTCCACAATGGCAGCCTGTGTTTGATGTCACCGATGCCTTTAATATTGCTCGTATTTGCGTAGAAAATTATGAAGCGGATGATGTGATTGCCACCCTTGCCAAGCAAGCCGAAGCCAAGGATTGGGATGTTACCATTGTTTCCACCGATAAAGATTTGATGCAACTCGTATCTGCCAAGGTTTGGATGTTGGATACCATGCGTCATAAAGAATATGGTATTGAGGAAGTCAAAGAAAAATGGGGTGTTGAACCTGTCAAAGTCCATGATTTACTTGCGCTAGCAGGTGATTCTGCTGACAACATCCCCGGTGTGCCAGGCATTGGGCCGAAAACAGCCTTGGATTTACTCAATACCTATGGTGATTTGGAGGGTGTGTTACAACATGCCCCCGAGATTAAACAAAAAAAACGCCGTGAAAATCTGATTGAATTTGCCGAAGATGCACGCTTATCCTATCGCTTGGTGGCGTTGGATATGAACACACCTGTGCCGCTAAGTTTGAATGATTTGCAAGTGCAATCACCCAACCGCCCTGCTCTAGCTTCATGTTTCCAAGCACTGGAATTTCGACGTTTAACGGTGGAATTTAGTGATGCCGATAGCCAAGCAAGCACGGTCACTGAAACAAAATCGGAAACAGTAGAAGCCAATCAACCACGCATTGACCATATCGTCGATGATGAAGGCAAACTTCAACAACTGATACAACAACTCAATAAAGCCGCCTTGTTTGCCGTTGATACAGAAACCACATCATTGCATTGCCATGATGCCGATGTGGTGGGCTTATCGTTTGCCACTCAAGCAGGTGAAGGCTTTTATATTCCTGTAGGACACCGTTCGGATAATTTATTGGATAGCACCCCCAAACAACTGCCGCGAGAGCTTGTTTTAGAAGCACTTCGCCCTTTGCTTGAAGATACAACGCAAGCCAAATGCGGTCACAACTTAAAGTATGATAGGCAAGTGTTGCGTAAAGCAGGCATCCACTTGCGTGGCATCGCTTATGATTCCATGTTGTTGGCGTATGTCGATGAAGCAGGACAAGCGGCCAATATGGATAGTGTGGCTAAAAAATATTTGAATTATGATTGCATTGCTTTTTCTGATGTTGCAGGCAAAGGCGCGAAACAAATCACCTTTGATTTGGTGCCTTTGGATATTGCCGCACCGTATGCCAGTGAAGATGCTGAAGTCACCCTTCGCTTAACCCAAACTTTGAAAGAACGCTTAGACACACGCATCCAACGCCATGATGACATCGAATTGCCACTTTCCTTGGTGTTAGCTGATATGGAATGGACGGGAGCAAGCATTGATGTCAGACAGTTGGCGCAACTCTCTGAAAAATTTGGCGAACGCATTGATGCACTGAAAAACCAAATTCACGAGGCAGCAGGCGAAATCTTCAATATCAACTCACCCAAACAACTCGGTGTGTTATTGTTTGAAACACTGGCATTGGCAGGCGGCAAAAAAACCAAGTCAGGACAATGGGCAACAGGTCAATCGGTGTTGGAAAAACTCGCCAATCAACATGATATACCGCGTTTAATTTTAGAAGTACGCGGCTTATCCAAGCTTAAATCCACCTATACCGATGCTTTGCCCAAATTGGTTCATCCTCAAACGGGGCGTATTCATACCTCCTACAACCAAGCTGTGACCACCACTGGTCGTCTTTCATCCTCTGAACCCAACTTGCAAAATATACCCATTCGTACCTTGGAAGGTCGGGAGATTCGCAAGGCTTTTGTGGCTCAAGAGGGTTACAGTTTATTAGCTGCCGATTATTCGCAAATTGAACTTCGTTTGATGGCGCACTTCTCGCAAGATGCCAATTTGATGCAAGCGTTTGCAGACGGTCGTGATATTCATGCGGCCACGGCGGCGGCGATTCAACATGTACCGATTGAAGAGGTGACAGGTGACATGCGTCGGTGTGCCAAAGCTGTCAATTTTGGTATTTTGTATGGTATGAGTGCCTTTGGTCTTGCCAAACAACTCGATATTTCGCGCACGGAGGCCAAGACATTTATCGAAAGTTATTTTGAACAGTTTCCAACCATTCAGGCGTTTATGGATGAGACACTGGAAACGGCGCGGCGCCAAGGCTATGTGGAAACATTGTTGGGGCATCGGATGTATGTGCCTGACATCAATAGTAGCAATGGTATGCGTAAAGCCTATGCCGAACGCACGGCAGTCAATGCGCCCTTGCAAGGTTCAGCAGCGGACATCATCAAAGTTGCCATGATTGCTTTGCATGAACGCTTAAAACAAGAAGCCCCCCAAGCCAAGATGATACTACAAGTGCATGATGAATTGATTGTGGAATGCCCTGATGTGATGTTGGAACAAGTGACTGGTATCATGCGTGAGTGTATGCAAACAGCCATTGCCTTGAATGTGCCGTTGGATGTCGATATCGGTGTGGGGAAAAACTGGTTTGATGCCCATGCGTTATAGTCGTTTTTAAGTATGGAACTAAGTTTTCGTTCATCATCCGAATTGTCAGGCTCCGTCGTCACCCCTGAATGCTTGTGTCGGGGCTATGGTAGATACCCGATAAAATATTTCGGGAATGACGGTGGTTTAATACTTGAATGACTATAGGTTGACGGGATAATAGATCATTTTCATACGTTTGTATCGTGGGAATGCAGATCAACGCGATCATCAAACCTCTATTTCACCTATTTCTTGTGGTGAAATAGTTGTGTGCGTAACATCAGTTATTGAACAATATTTTTGCAGATATAAACGGAGGGGAAATGAGTAGTGTAAGAGATTTATTAAATAATAGATATTATATTCCAACGTATCAAAGAGGGTATTCGTGGGAAGAAGAGCATGTTAAGGCTTTATTAACCGACATTAAAGACCAAATTGAAATGGATGCTAAGAACGATAATCATACGCAAGCCTATTACCTTGCAAGCATAGTAATCATGCGTAGATTGGATAATAAAGAAGTAAGAAAGGATATCATTGATGGACAACAACGTCTCACCACTATTATTTTAATTTTGGGTGTTATAAAAAAATATTTTGAATCTGACCAAAGGGAAATATACAAAAAGAAAAGTCAGGTTATAGAAAGCATGTTGTGGAATGCTTTGGATGAAGAAAAATTTGTTATTGATGCCATTGATAATAACAATACAAAATATTTAGAGAAAATATTACAAGGTAATAAGCCAAAACCAAGAAACAGGGTTGAGACACGGATTAAAACTTCATACAAGTTCATTGAGAATGAAATAAAGAACATGAACATAGAAAATGTAGTTATCTTATTGAGTCAAATTTTAAAGGCAGAAATTACTGTACACGAAGTTGATAATATTATTGAAGCCAATAAAATATTTTTAACACTTAATGCAAGGGGAAAAGCATTAACCAATATGGAAAGAATAAAGGCACTGTTAATATATCATACAGCACTGATTGAAGACAATAATGTGCTTGCTCATTATATTCAGATAAAATTTGGTGAAATGCAACAGCTTTATGACACCATAGATGAGATAGATGAAACAGAACATCTTAGAATGGATATTAATGAAGATATTTTATTGACTTGGCATTACTGTTGGTTAGAGGTTAATAAGAAAATCCTAGCCTCCAGTAAGGTGTTTTCAGAACTTGAATTAAAGTTAAAGGAAATAACGGATAACGGTAAAAAAAGAGACTTTATTGAAGAATATATTACTAGCGTCCACCAATTTTTCACTAGCTTAAAAGAAATTCTTGAACAAACAACAACGGATCCTGTTTATTACGATATTATTGCTAATATAAATTTAACAAACGTTATTTGGCCTTTAACAGTTTGTTTGCAATATAAAGGAATTCTCAATAAACAAATTGAACATGCTGAAAAAACATATCCTATTATAGGTCTCATAAAAATTATTGATAAAATACATCGTTGTACTGGAGTACAAGGGAATGAAGTAATTTTAATGGCTTATAAGTACTTTCAGGAAAGTGATTTAGAAATAGAAAAAGTATACGATGAACTCATTGATTATCATAAAAGAAGATGGTTATCTCCAACCAATAGAGATGTTGGATATAATATTTACACAGATGGCTTTCAGCTAAAGAGTGGTAAATTAAAGGATAAGTATTTTTTAAGTCTTTTATCTGATTATGCGACACGAGATTATAAAAATGATATTATAAAATTAAAAGCTTTTCATAAATTTTCTCCTGTCGCTATTCCTTTATTACGCAGTTATACCGATATCAAAATAAGAAATGATCATGGCTGTGGCACGCAAAAAATATTTAATCAAGTTTGTTTAAGTGGCGGTAATCTGATTCTTATTGGGAATACTCAATTTACAAAAATAAATGAAGATGAAAAAATAACACTACTATCACCACTAGAGAAAAAATCAATAATAGCGAGAAATAATAGAACTCCACAAGATACACAAAATATTTTAACGACTATACAAATAAATAGTGATATTAATAAAGATTCAATAGAAAACAGAGAGAATGATATCAAGATATATCTTAGAGATAAGTGGGAATTTGGCTAGGATTAATATCCCCTTTTTTTGGTTCTCCTGAATTCAAGTGGGTAGCTATTATCATTTTGATATTTCAGAGAAATTAGAGTAACTGTATATTCACCCGATGGTTGCAGTCCTTTTAGTTTGAAAATAAGCTCCAATATAGCCTAGAATGCTTATTTTGTGGTGGTGATTGAGCTTGATTATCCCCTTATGAATTTTTGCTACCTACTTGGAATTTAGAAGATCCAGTTTTACAGGCTGCTAAACGTAAAGCACGCGGCTATAAATTCGCACACTTCAAAACTATGGCTTACTTAATGACTGGGAAATTGGACTTTTCCAAGGTTAATAAATTTTACTTACCCACTTGATTTTCAAAAGAGCCAATCAAATCAACGATATTATCGGTGTCATTGATGAAATTGCCTTCCAAACCAACTTACTGGCATTGAATGCTGCTGTGGAGGCTGCACGGGCAGGTGAACAAGGGCGCGGGTTTGCTGTGGTGGCAGGAGAAGTTCGAACCTTGGCACAACGCTCCGCAAGCGCAGCCAAAGAGATTAAAGACTTGATTCGCACCAGTGTTAAAAATGTTAACGAAGGTTCAAGTTTGGTCAATCAATCGGGTATTGCCTTGAATGATATTGTGGCAGCCGTGCAAAAAGTTGGCGATATTATTTCTGAAATATCTATTGCAGAACAAGAGCAAGCCATGGGCATTGAACAAATCAATAGTGCTGTCACCGCGATGGATACAGCCGTTCAACAAAACAGTGCATTGGTTGAAGAAACAGCGGCAGCCAGTGCCAACCTCAATGAGCAAGCAAAAGCGATGAGTGATCAGGTCGCATCCTTTAAATTAACGAACTGAGTTGGTCTAGCTAAATTCAGTCAGTCCTGTGCTGCGAATTTCATAGCTAAAGCTTTAAATTTAGGGATGAAAAAAGTCGATGAATGCCTGTTGGTAGGGCGATAGCATCCAAAGAGTGAAACCACTGACCTTCTACTCCATCAGAGTCAAATTCATCAGTATTGACATACAGGTGTAAGCGTCTATGGGTCAGTAGATGGATATGGTTTGGCTTTTGTTGCGGCTTTTCTTGCAACTCAATCAGTGGTGGTGACCATAAGCTTGCCCAAATACCTTGCTTGGGACGTTGTTGCAAAAAAATACCTTTATCATCCTGTTGATGGATCAGAACTTGCCAATAAACATCTTTCACAAGTTGTTTCTTTGTAGGTAGCGATGTGTCCACATCAAATGCCGACAAGCAATGCTCTGATACTGGGCAAGTCTGGCAGCTTGGTTGACGCGGTGAACACACTGTTGCACCCAGTTCCATCATCGCTTGATTCCAAAGACCTGCATCACACGCTTGTTCAATCGCATATTGTGCCACATGCCAAAGCTGCTTACCTTTTAAATCAACATTTTTTTCCCAGCGTTTTAGCACACGTTTGACGTTACCATCCAAAATAGGCGTTGGCGTTTGAAAACAAAACGAGGAAATTGCCCCAGCCGTGGAACGTCCAATACCTGAAAGGGTCAGCATGGCTTCAAAATCCACAGGAAATTGACCTGCATAGGTTTCCATGATGCGTTGTGCAGCCTGATGGATAAAACGAGCGCGTCTATAATACCCCAAGCCTTCCCATGCTTTGAGCGCATCATCCAAACTGGCTTCTGCCAAACTTTGAATACTTGGAAATCGCTCAAACCATGCTTCATAACGTGGTAATACCGTCTTCACTTGGGTCTGTTGCAACATGATTTCAGAAACCCAAATACGATAAGGGTTTACTGTATTTCGCCATGGTAAATGACGGTGATGTGCTGCATACCAAGTCAGCAGTGCTTTACATCGCGCGGAAGACAGCTTGATCCTCAATGACTTCAAATGTTAAGTAAAAACTTGCACGATCCAAGCCCCAAGAGCTTGGTAAAGGTTTGAAAGGCGCAGCTGCATGCAAGGCTTTGTAAGCACTTTCATTCAAGCCTTGAATCGGGCTTGGGCGTAAGATTTCCAAGTTGCTCATCTCACCATTGAGTTCTATGGTCACACGCATCAGCACTTGCCGCGCATGATCGGAAAACTGACGGTAATCTGCATCACTAGGTCGCCATTGTTCTTCCAAAGAACGCACCAAACCTTGGGCATACGGTGCATATTTGGCTTCACGGGTATTGATAGGAATATCAGCCTCTTTGGAAAGCATCTGTTTTAAACGGCGTTCACGCTCAAAATCACGCGATAATTCCGACAATGCCATGCTAGAGGGCAATAAATTGGACAAACTCACAGGGTGGCGAGGCAAGGGTTTCGTTTTCACCACTTTTTTCTCAATCTTTTTCGCTGCTTCAGGCGAGCGTTGACCATCGCTATGGTTTAGGCTGTTTTTAGTCATGATTTCGGGGCGTTTTTTACTCGATTGAGGCGGAGCTACAGATGTTTTAGGCATACTTGGACGTACTGGTTTGGGCTTTTGATGTTGTTGGCCGACCACGGGTGCCTTGGCACGACGTGTCATTTTATCCTTAGCATGGACACTACTACCTTGTGCATTTTGATTGGAGATCGTCTTGGCATCTTTTGGCTTTTGTTTCAACGCCATTTCATTGGGTTTTAACAACACCACATCCATAAACTGCGGTGTTTTTTTCTTCGCCAATGGTTTATCATGATGTTTGAGGGTAATCATCCATGCCAACAAAACATGCACCATAACCGATGCAAGAAGAGCAATACCCAAACGCTTATGTTCAATTTTTTCCAACAATTTTTTCCCCATCCCTCGTGTGAAGTTGTGCGACCATATAGTGTGCCAAGGCTCCATTCAACCAACCCGTCACACAAGAAAGTAAAAGTAAGGGGGGCAAAAGATAATACAAGGCACTTTGTTGGATAATAAATTCACCCACCACCCAAAATTGGGCCGTCATATGCACCAAAGCAGCACATAAACTCACCCCCATTAAACTCACCCTAGGTACATACCTCCAGACTATAATCATGGTAGCAGTTGCCAACAGCGTGGCAATCAATGAAACCATAAAGGTGGGGGTAAACAACGTACCCAACAATAAGGCTCCAATCACAATGCGTGCCAATGCCAATCCTATGGCATATCGCTCCCCCATCAATACCAATACAATTAAGGTGATAATATTGGCAAGTCCAAGCTTAAACCAAGGTCCAAAACTGGGCATGGCAGCTTCAAACACATGTAAACCACTGGCAAGCAGTAAAAAACCAAGCCAATAGGCTTTTTTTTCAATATCTTCCAAACTTGGACGCTCTGGTGGTTGTATATGCTTCATTGGCTCACTGCATCCAGCTGCAGTGATTTTTCACCCTCAATCAGCACAAGAATCCGATTTGGCACACAAGCAATCATATCGCCCAAATGTTCATGCTCGCCCGATAACACACATGCCTTGCTTGTACATGTTGAATGAATGATGCGTACATGTCCCGCTGCAATCACAACCTCAGCACCACCCACATCACCTTGCGCATGATAATGCACCGCTTTATCTGATCTTAATGGATAACTCGCCAACAATGTTTGACCATGATAAATATGAACCATGGGCGTGGATGCAGCCACCGAAGTTTGCACCCACTGCCATGCGCCCAATACTGAAACCAACGCAAGTAACAGCAGTAAGCGATCCATCCAAGTACCTTTCAGCGTTTGAAAGATACAAGTCATTCAAGTATTAAACCACCGTCATTCCCGAAATCTTTTATCGGGAATCTATAGTGCAAAAGACCCTCGATACAAGCATTCGAGGGTGACGATGTAGTATTCATACTTGAAAATCTATAGATGATGATATATTAAATTTCAATCACAACTGGCAAGACCATAGGACGGCGCCCCAAGTGACGTTTACACCAACGACGCAACCAAACACGAATTTCTTCACGGGTTTCATCTAAATCAGCCAACATCTCTTGATCCAACTTGTTTAGATGACGGTGCATATCATCGGCAGCTTCTTCCAGCACTTCTTCACTCACGGATTCATGCAATACGCCACGCGCCACCAATTCAGGTTTGGTTAACAGTGTGCCTTCATTTTGTGAAATAAGAACGGTGACTGAAATCATGCCATCATCCGCCAAAATACGACGATCACGCAACACCAAATCATCGACTTCATCCCGATGGGTACCGTCCACAAATACCGCGCCAGCATGAAATTTAGGACCATGACCAATGCCATACTCATCAATCACCACACTCTGACCATTTTCTGCCAATACCGTGTTTTCAAAGGCAATACCTGTACTCACGCCCAATTCTTGATGTTCCACCAAATTGCGGAATTCACCATGTACAGGATAAAAATACTTGGGTTTCGTCAGTGTTAACATGGTTTTAAGTTCATCGGCTTGAGCATGACCTGAAACATGCAAATCAGCTTGGCGTGCATGCAAGACACGCGCACCACGGCGATAAATATGATTGAAAAGACCTGCAATCACCCGCTCATTCCCTGGAATGTTGGAGGAGGAGAAAATCACCAAGTCATCCACGCCCAAACGAATACCTGGGAATTTATTTTGTGCAATGCGTGCCAAAGCAGCCCGCCATTCACCTTGTGAACCCGTGGCAATAATCAATAATTCTGAATCAGGCACACTATGCGAGCGTTTGATGTCCACCAAAATATCAGATGGAAACTTAATGCGATTCAACTCACGGCTTAAACCAATGTTCTTTTCAAGACTACGTCCTGCAATGGCAACACGTCGTCCTGCTGCTTGGGCCGCCTCAATAATTTGTTGAATGCGGAACATATTGGAGGCAAAGGTTGTGACGACCACTTTACCTTTACAGCTTGCGACTGCTTCTTTTAAAGCCGGACCTACGGTGCTTTCAGAAGGGACTGTGCCATCACGCGTGGCATTGGTAGAATCGGAAGCCAATAATAACACCCCTTCTTCACCCAATTCACCAAATCGTGCCAAACCACTCACTCGTCCATCAATGGGAGAGGCATCAAATTTGAAATCACCTGTATGAATAATCGCACCTTGCTTGGTATGAATCACCACTGAAATCGCATCCATAATCGAATGCGTAACAGGCACACCTTCCACACGGAAAGGACCAATCTTAATCGGCGTATGTTCATCCAGCTTACGCAAATCACCTTTATAACCACGTTCAGATAATTTTGCTTTGACCATCGCCAAAGTAATCGCTGTGCCATACACAGGCACATGCAACTTCGGCAATAAAAAGGGTACGCCACCAATGTGATCTTCATGACCATGCGTTAATAGTAAGGCATGAATTTTTAAGCCCATCTCATTCAATGCTGAAATATCAGGTACAACCACATCAATACCATGTTGCCCTGGTTCAGGAAACCCCATACCACAATCCACAATCACGGCATCATCATCGACAGCATAGACCATCATATTCTTGCCAAATTCACCCACACCACCGAAAGGAAAACAGCGAATCACGGCATCTTCTGAAAATTTACCCATTAAATAGTACCTCGGCTACCTGGCTTCACCGCTGGCGTACCTTCTGCACACAGTGGACAAACATCGTTGGCATAGGTTTCAACATTGAGTGCAATCGCGGTCGTATGGGGGACATCAAAACGACCTTGTGCATCGGGGGCGCGATCCACCACTGCCACCACTGATGTTGGCACACCACCATGTTCACGCACCACTGCCATACATTCACACACGGATCCGCCTGTGGTAATCACATCTTCCACCACCAAAACCTTCGTACCTTGAGGAATAGAGAAGCCACGGCGCATTTGCATGACACCCTCTTTACGCTCCGTAAAAATAAATGGTTTTTTGAGTTGACGCGCTACTTCTTGACCAATCACCAAGCCGCCAATCGCAGGTGCAACCACCATATCAAAATCATCGGGGTTGATTTTTTCAATCAAAACTTGAGCCAATTTTTCCGCATTATCCATTGACATCAACACCAATGCTGATTGTAAATAACGCGCTGAGTGGCGACCGCTGGACAGTATGAAATGTCCATTCAGCAATGCACCCGCATCCTCATACATATCTAAGATTTTTTGTTCATTCATCATGTTTTATCCTTTATTTTTTCTTATCATTTGTTCTTACTTACCCACGGTTGAAATATCATACATTATAATAAATTTGGCGCACTGTAACACTTATGATGATTTTAACATCCGCAGGCTTGGTATATTGTGCATTGAATGGAGTTGTGTATCGTTCCGTCTGTTTTTTTGCATGGGCAAACTACTTCTGGAGGAAATAATTGTGAGTGACGCGATTAAAAAGGTCTTCGAACTTATCGAAGAAAATGAATGTGATTTTGTAGATGTTCGGTTTACTGATACCAGAGGAAAATGGCAGCATGTAACATTTCCAATCCACGAGTTAAGTGAAGATAGTTTTGAAGATGGCTTCGCTTTTGATGGCTCTTCTATTGAAGGTTGGTGTGATATTAACAATTCAGACATGGCTCTGATTCCTGACCCAGAAAGTGCGCGCATTGACCCGTTCTTTGAAGCTTGCACCTTGGTGTTGGTTTCTCAGGTGATTGACCCTATTACAGGTCAAGATTATAACCGTTGCCCACGCCAAGTCGCACAACGTGCCTTAAAATATATCAATGCGGCGGGCATTGCAGATACGGTATATTTCGGCCCTGAGCTAGAATTTTTCGTGTTTGATGGCATTCGTTACAACAACGAAATGGGTTCATGCGGTTATAGCATTGATTCTGAAGAAGCTGCTTGGAACTCAAACAAATCATTTGAAGGTGGCAACACAGGCCATCGCCCTAAAGTGAAAGGTGGCTATTTCCCTGTTCCTCCCGTGGATTCATTGCATGAAATGCGTAATGACATGTCATTGGTGATGACGGATCTTGGTATTCATATGGAATGTCATCATCATGAAGTGGCAACAGCAGGGCAGTGCGAGTTGGCGATGCGTTTTGGTCAGTTGATTGAACAAGCCGATAAATCTCAATGGTACAAATACGTGGTTCACAATGTCGCAGATGCGCATGGTAAAACTGCAACATTCATGCCGAAAGCAATTTATAATGATAATGGTACGGCGATGCATGTGCATCAATCTATTTGGAAGGATGGCGTTAACCTTTTTGCAGGCGATAAATATGCCAATCTTTCACAAGAAGCGTTGTGGTATATTGGTGGTATCATCAAACATGCACGTGCCATCAATGCCTTTACCAATGCTTCAACAAACTCATACAAACGTTTGGTTCCAGGCTTTGAAGCGCCAGTGATGCTTGCCTATTCAAACCGCAACCGTTCAGCTTCGATTCGTATCCCAGTGGTCAATTCTGATCCTGCACGTCGTATTGAAGTGCGTTTCCCAGATTGTTCTGCCAACCCATATTTGGCATTCACAGCATTGTTGATGGCTGGTCTTGATGGTATTGCCAACAAGATTGATCCAGGTGAAGCTGCGGATAAAAACTTGTATGACTTACCTGCAGAAGAAGCACTAAAAATTCCAACCGTATGTTCTAGTTTGGATCAAGCCTTAGAAGCATTGAGTGCAGATCGTGATTTCTTGAAAATGGGTGGTGTGATGGATGATGATATGATTGATGCCTATATCGCCATGAAGATGGATGATGTACAGCAACTTCGTATGCGTCCGCATCCGATTGAAATGGATATGTATTACTCAGTTTAGTCTTTTCAGAGTACCGTAAGAAAGCAAAAGACCGTCATGAAAGTGGCGGTCTTTTTTTGTGATTGAAAGAAGCGTATCTTTTGCCTATGAATTTACCTCGCCTAGAAAACATCCCCCATACTGTGCAAGCGGATGTTCAACGCTTATGCAATATATCACCGTTATTTGTTGCATTGATGCGTACAGCGAGTGAGGAGGAATGTTATGCTGTTTTTCAAGATAAAGCGCATGCGGTTCTTCCTTGTCAAAGCAACCAGTGGATTCCGAGCTTAGAAAGTGATGATTTAGCCCAATGTATGGCTCATTTACGCCACCTTAAACAACGTGCTATGCGATATATCATTTGGTGGGAGTTGGGTATTCATGGTGATATTGAGGATTCATATCATGCGATTACAGCTGTTGCAGAAGGTTTATTACAACAAGCTGTATGTATGGCAGAGCATTTTATTGCCCCACGCTTTGGTTATTTAAAAAGGGGATCTTTTTGTGTGATTGGATTGGGAAAGTTGGGTGGCAATGAACTCAATTTGGGTTCAGATGTTGATCCCTTGTTTATTTGGCAAGCTAGCGGCAACAGTGAGGGGGGGCGCAAAAGCATACCTGCCAAAGAATATTATAATCATTTATCACGGATGCTTATCAAGTTAATGTCTGAACAAACGCAAGACGGTGTCGTTTGGCCCGTAGATATGCGCTTACGCCCTGGTGGTGATGGTGCTGCCATTTGTTTAAATTTAGATGCCACACTTTCACATTATTTGGAATACGGACAAACATGGGAACGTGCCATGTTGATTAAGGCGAGAGCTGTGGCTGGAGATATGGCTTTGGGCAAAGCCTTTCTTGAAGGCATCGCCCCTTTTGTTTATCGACGTTACCTTGATTATACCTGTGTGGCAGCATTAGCAGATATGAAACAACGTATCAATTATCAAACAGGTCATCAGCTTATGGCTGAAGGTTTTGATGTGAAACGTGGTATGGGTGGTATTCGAGACATTGAATTTATCATTCAATCCATGCAATTACTGCATGCTGGACTCGATATTTCTTTAAGGGTTCAAGAAGGAGAAGCTGCGCTAAACCTCTTGCAAAAAAAAAGGTTTATGCAAAAGGGTGATGCTAAACGTCTATTCAAAGCCTATTGTTTTTGGCGTAAAATAGAGCATGCTCTCCAAGCACGAAAGGGCGAGCAAACCCATATCTTGCCCGCTGATTATGAGGATTACCTTTCGAAGGCTTTGGGCATGGAACATATTGGGCAAGAGATGAGAGAGCAAAGCACCTATGTTTCTGAAATTTTTTCTGAACGGGTGTTACCTGTATCGAATCATGAAAGAACACATCAAGATTGGTTAACAGGCTCAAAATTGGTAAATATTTTTACATTGCCAGAGGAAAGTAAACAGAATATACAATTTTCTTTGCGACAAATTGATAAACAATTATCGCGTGGTTTATTACCAGAACGTAGTCGTAAACAAGTCGAAATAATTTTAAACACAGCCATGCCACGCTGGTTGAATGATATCAATGGTGTACAGGCAATTGCTGCATTTTCAGATTTGCTGCATGCGATTGCAGGGCGAGCAACATGGATTGATTTGCTAGCAACCCATCAAGGGGCATTGGCGTGGTTGATTGGTGTTCTTTCAGCCAGCCGCTACCTCGCTGAACATATTGTAAAGAATCCATCTTGGCTGGAATGGCCTTTGACCAATGAACGAGGTGAGGCTGAAATTCATCATCTGTGTAAGTATTTGGATGCTTTGCAAGGCGATAAAGATGAAGGAGAATGCTTAGCCAAGCTTGGACACTTGCTGGATCAAGCAAGGGTTCAATGCGCTCTAGCCATTGATGCTCATCAAGCTGACCCCATGGAAATTGGAACGCGTTTGGCAGATGTTGCGGATCGTGCCGTACAAACATGTTTGCGCACCAGCTTGCATCAATTAAAACTACCCATGGATTTTCCTTTGGTCGCATTGGCTTTGGGCAAACATGGCAGCCGAGAAATGGGGCTGGTATCTGATTTAGATATGGTTTTTGTACTGGCTGAAGATCCAAATTTAGACATCAATGGGCGGTCTGCAAGAGAGTGGGCACAACGCTTGGGCAGGCGCATGATTCGGCAGTTAACAGGCATACCACCTTATGGCGCGGGCTATGAATTTGATGCCCGATTACGACCATCAGGAAATAGTGGTGTGTTGGTGACAACACTTGAGGGTTTTCGTAATTATCAACTCAATCAAGCGCAAACTTGGGAACACCAAGCGCTATGTCGCGCACGTGCCGTGACAGGAAGTGAGCATATACAATCCAAGGTGATGTCGGTCATTCAAGAAATCATGAACCTTCCCCGTGATGTTCAATCACTCGCCCATGATGTTTGGAACATGCGCCAAAAGATGATAAATCACCTAGCCAGTAAAGATTCAACGGTGATTAACTTAAAACAAGATAAGGGCGGGCTTGTTGATATTGAGTTTTTAGCTCAATATGCTCGCTTGATGTTTGGTAATGATAATATTGCCACGGTCATGATTTTACAATCACTACCCACTGATGCACCTCATATTTGGCGAGAAGAAGCAGGCAAGCTTGCTGATATTTATCTTCAGTATCGCCAAATGGAAAATATCTTGCGGGTTGAGTTATGGGCATCTATTGGTTCTTTACCGATGAATCAACATGCGACTGAATGGGAAACCATGCGACGGCATATGCACATCAAAAGCCCCAATATTTTATTAGAAAACATGCAATATGTACACGGTTGTTTTAAAAAATTATTGCTTGTGTGTTGACTGATAAACATCAAAAAATCACTTATTTTCTAACCAAAACCATACATTAAATAGCCTGAATTTAGAAGTCATATTGCCTGACTTTTAAAGTTAAGGCACCTCATTTTCCTTAAAGCATCTGTATGGACTTCATGCCTAGTAAAATATACAGTATGAATTCAACTTACACTCAAGCGTCTCCCATATTCCATACAATATTGCTTATGACAACCAAGTTTTCTAGGGTTCCATTCATGTTTTCGACAAACATTTCACTTTCCTCACCGATTCAAACCTACATCGTTCCAATCATTATAAGTTTACTCATTTCATTTCCCTGCCTTGCGGAAGAAAACAGTCAATTTCACTTGGATGCGACACAAAACATTGTTTACTGCGATATTACCCCCAGTTTCAATCAAAACGATGTAATTCAACGCTTAAATGATGGGACAGAAGTTTTTTTTTACTGGCATATTGAGGTCGAAAGCATCCAAAATTACTGGTTAAACCAGCAAGTTGCAGATATTCATTTTACCCGCCAAGTGCTTCCCGACCTTTTAACCCAACAATGGCAACTCCATGATAGTTTAACAGATATTCCCACACACACCCATTCACTTTCTCAAGCCCTTGCCTTTTTATCCCAAATTAAACATTTTCCGATCATTGATAAAAGCTTACTTTCTCCACATACTGCTTATCTCATCACCGTTTCGTTGAATATTGAAGAGGGAAAACAAAATCACACCTGGTGGAATGCCATACTTCATACTGAACATACCATTGCCTCCAGTATCCTGAACCTACCATGACCATTTGGATTCGTTCGCTGCCCATTGTTTTTGCAGGCTTACTTTGTGGTCTAACCATTTGGTTGTGGCCCGAAGGTCGCATTCAAGATGTCCCACTCTTGGCATGGGTCAACATGTCACTCTTGATTGTCATTTCTATTTCACTTTCCATATATGGCATTTATTTATTGCGTCAGATTTCAGCACCTCCTGGGTCACGTTTGCGTGCCAAATTGGTTTTGGGGTTGGTGGGTATGTTGCTCATTCCTGCTGGAACCTTGCAGTTGGCTGCCAATCAAATGGTTGAAAAAGGCATGAACACTTGGTTTGACATGCGTGTCGATACACTTTTAGACCGCGCTTTAAATCTTGCCCAAGGCTTCTACTCACGTATTGATCAAGATTTACAACGTAACCTACAACAGTATAGCCAAGATGACTTGTTGATTGCTGATGTCGCTGGCTTACCCATCAGTTACCGAGATTTAAATCAAAAACTCAACACCATCATCCACCATGAAGGCTGGCATAGCTTGCAAGTTTACGATCGCAATGAACGCTTGATTGCCGCCTTGCAACTTGAAGGTCTTGCCAATATGAAAGCTGAAACGTGGAGTGAACAGGCACGCTTAAGCTTTGCATTGGGCAAGGTCAGCAGTGAACTGGTGCGTCATGGGCAAGAAGAAGAGATGATTGCCTATGCTCCCATTTTCATTCAAAACCATGCGGTGGCACTGATCAAAGCTACGGTCACCCTTCCCCATGACCTCATTCAACACGCGCGTGCTGTTGAGTCAGATTATCGAACCTACCGCACTTTGGAGAGAGATCGTCAATCCATTCGTAAAACATTCACCCAAAGTATGTTATTGATTACTTTGATTGTGGTGATTGCTGTCGGTCTTGTCGCCATTGTTTTTTCTCGGCGCCTCACACGCCCCATTGGTCAGTTGGCGCGAGCCTTGGAACAAGTCACCCAAGGGGATTTCAATGTGCATATCCCACAGGCACCCGATGATGATTTGGGGGTTTTGGTCAAATCATTTAACCGTATGGCATTGCGAATGAAGCAAAACATTGAAGCACTGGAACATGTCCAACATGATTTAACTCAAGCACTTAACAGCAGTCGCCAACGTCAATATGTTTTGGAAACATTGCTCGGAAATTTGCAAAGTGGTGTTATTTTAATGAACCATCAAAGTGAAATACGATTAATCAATCAATCATTTCGTAAACTTTTTTCACTTTCCGAAAAAGACTGGTTGGCTGGCAAAGATTTTACCAACCTTGCTCTCCATCATTTGCCCATGATTGCTGATTTTTATAGCGAACTGCACCATCAACAGCCACACCGCTTACAACGTGAGTTGGAATGGATCAACAAGGGGAAAACCCATCATATCTTAGCCCGTGGAGAAAGACTTGAAACATCAGGTTCGGCAGGTTTCACAGGCTATCTCCTCCTATTTGACGATGTAACAGCCTTGGCAGATGCACAAAAACATCGAGCATGGGCTGAAGTTGCCCAGCGTTTGGCACATGAAATTAAAAACCCTTTGACACCCATCAAGCTGGCCGCAGAACGCCTGCAACGCCGTTTTCGCCAACAGGTTGAACCCACCGATATTTTTGATCGCTGCACAGGTGCTATTATTACTCAGACAGAGCGCTTGCAACGACTTATTTCTGATTTTTCCACGCTCGCGCGCTTACCTGAACCCCACTGTAAACCCACAGCTTGCAACACCTTACTTGAAGAGATGCGTGACCTTTACAGTGCTTATCCTCGCGTTCACATTGAAACAAATGTGATGTCATTTCAGGCAAATTGTGATGCCGATCAAATTCGCCAAGTGCTTATTAATTTGATGGAGAATGCATTGGCAGCCACTGCCGAACACCATGAAAGTATTCATTTTTACCTCAAACATGAAGGTCAATTCATTGCCTTTCATATTGAAGATCTGGGTCAAGGTATCCCTGATATACATCAAGCTCATCTTTTTGATGCCTATTACTCCACCAAGGCTGAAGGATCTGGCTTGGGGCTTTCCATTGCCAAGCGCATTGCCGATGAACATGCGGGGGATTTGTTGCTTATTTCACCGCAAAACCCCACCCACTTTTGTTTATACTTACCTGCTCAGTCAGAACAAACCCAACTTTTTGAAGAAGCGGAGAAAACATGAATCAAAGTATTATGATTGTTGATGATGAACCTGCCATTCGTGAATCTTTACAAGGTTTATTTGAAGATGAGATGTACCGCGTCAGCACAGCACCTTCAGGTGAAGAAGCGGTTGCACGTTTCCGCAAACAATCGGTTGATTGCGTCTTGCTTGATATATGGATGCCAGGTATTGATGGACTTGAAACCATGCTTCGCTTGCATCAAATGGATGCTGATTTACCCATCATCATCATGTCTGGCCATGCCACCATTGATACAGCAGTTCGAGCCACCCGCCAAGGTGCTTTCGATTTCGTCGAAAAACCATTTTCCTCTGATAAACTGACTGTTTTGGTGAGAAATGCGCTTGAAAAACGCAAGTTACAACGGGAAAATCACGAACTTAAAGATAATATTCAACAACAAACGCGCCATGAATTACTTGGGGAAAGCCCCCCCATTCAAAAGGTACGTCAATTGATTCAACAGGTCGCTAGGACAGATACCCCAGTTTTGATTTTGGGTGAGCATGGTACAGGCAAAGCCGTTGCTGCACGTATGTTACACTTACAATCCAACCGTAAAGACAAGCCTTTCAGTGCTATCAACCTTGCCAGTATCCCCGAGGGTCAACTTGATTCAGAACTTTTTGGTCATGAAAAAGGGGCATTCCCAGGTGCTTTACATGCCCAACATGGTCGCTTTGAACGTGCCCATGGTGGTAGTTTGTTTTTTGATGAAATCAGTGATATGAGTTTAAGTACACAAGCTAAAATATTACGAACCATGCATGAACGCAGGGTTCAACGCTTGGGTAACCCAACACGTATTCCTGCCAATGTGCGCGTCCTTGGTGCCACATCATGTTCACCAGAATCACTGCTTAAGTCAGGTAAATTACGCGAAGATTTTTATTACCGCCTCAATATTATCACCATTCATATGCCAAGGTTACGTGATCGAATCGAAGATTTGCCCCTACTTATTCATACCCTTGCATTTGAACAATCCCAACTGTTGGGAGGCGAACCCGTGCAATTCCAAGATGAAAAAGTTCTTGCTGCCATGCAACGTTACACTTGGTTCGGTAATATTCGTGAATTACGTAATTACATTGAACGCTGCCATATTTTACATGCTGGAAAAACCTTGGATATCGAACAGATGCCCCCTCTTGATATGACTGTAGCCCAAGTTCCACCGCCGCAAAAAAACGTTGAAATACCCATCAGTGATGAAAATTTCAGCAACGCACGCAAAGCATTTGAACGACAATATTTATTGCAATATTTAAATGAAAACAACTGGAATATCAGTCAAACAGCCGCACAAATAGGCATGGAACGCACACAACTACACCGCAAAATAAAAAGTTTTACACTTACACAAACGGAGCCCAATACATGAATATCCTTATTCTTGGTGCAGGTGAAGTCGGTTTTCATATCGCATCACGGCTTGCCTCCGAAGGTAACAATGTCTCTGTCATTGATAATGATGCCGAACGTTTGCAACGTGTGGCTGACTCCATGGATGTTAAAACTGTTTTTGGTCATGCAGCCCACCCCAGTGTTCTGGAGAAAGCAGGCGCAGCCGATGCTGAGCTACTCATTGCCGCAACTACCAATGATGAAATCAATATGTTGGCATGCCAGGTTGCACACTCTCTCTTCAAAGTGACGACCAAGATGGCGCGCATTCGCGAACCCGATTATATTAATGCCACGGGCTTATTTGGACCTGATGAATTACCCATCGATATGATGATTTGTCCAGAAAAAGAAGCGGCGAATTCCATTATCAAACGCTTTCAAATCACATCAGCTGTGGATGCACAAGAATTTGCTGATGGTAAAGTTCAATTGTTGGGGATGCACATCCCACCCAAAGGTGAACTTGCAGGTATTGCACTCAAAGAGTTACATGAAGTCATGGGGGATTTACCTACTTATATTGTGGCACACGAACGTAACCGCCATTGGTCTATTCCTAAATCAGATACGGTACTCTTGGCGGGTGACAGTATTTATATTGCCGTTGCCACCAAAAATGTCGAAAGTTTATTGGAAAAAGTGGGGGGTGATACCAGCCAACAACGCAAACATGGACGCAAAGCTATGATTATTGGTGGCGGTAATGTGGGTTATCTGGTTGCACAACAGCTTGAAAAAATGGATGTCAACGTCTCTGTGTTTGAATGTAATCCCAACCGTGCTGATTGGTTGGCTGAAAAGTTAAACTCAACCCATATCATCAAAGGTGATGCTTTGGATCGAAAGCTTCTTGAAGAAGAAGGGATTGAGAATACCGATGATTTTTTAAGCCTCACCAATGATGATGAAACCAATATTTTAAGCAGTATGATTGCCAAAAAATACAAAGTTCCTCATATCGTCACACTCATCAACCGTGGTATTTACAATGATTTAAGTCATGAAATTGGTCTGGAAGTCACCGTTTCCCCTCGCTTGACAACCGCCTCTACTATTCTTCGCCATATTCGTAAAGGTCGCATTTTTGGTTTGTCATCACTTGGTGATGGAAGCTTGGAAGTTTTGGAGGCAGAGGCACTCAAAACCTCCGCTATTTTAGGAAGACCTTTGAAAGATTTGGTTCTTCCCAAAAACACTGTCATTGGTGCTGTGATTCGTCAAGATGAGGTCATTATTCCCAATGGGCATACTGTCATTGAACCCAATGACCATGTTCTTCTAGTCTCTCAAGGTCATAATCTCAAAGAAGTCGAAAAACTCTTCGAAGTACGTTTGGAGTTCTTTTAATGCATTTTAAAGGTGTTGCTTGGACTTTGGGTATTCTGACCAGTTTATTTGGTATTGGTATGAGCATCCCTGCCGCAATTTCTTGGTTTTATGCATCAGGACATGCATTACAATTTCTTCTTGCAGGCTCAATGACTGTTGGCATTGGGATTCTCTTACAATATGTAGGCGATAAACCCGAACGCTTAAGTCATAAAGATGGATTCTTGATTGTGGTCTTGGCTTGGATATCCCTTTCCGTGCTGGGAGCTATTCCTTTCTGGACAACAGGGACTTGTACCACTTGGGTTGATGGTTTATTTGAATCCACATCAGGGTTGACCACCACAGGTGCCACCATTCTTACCGATTTAGAACACACACCACCTGCTATTTTATTTTGGCGATCCATGCAAGAGTGGTTGGGAGGTATGGGTATCATTGTTTTGGCAGTAGCAGTGATGCCACTTTTGGGCGTAGGCGGTATGCAGTTGTTTAAAGCTGAAGCCCCAGGCCCTGTTAAAGATAAGCTCACCGCACGCGTCACTGAAACAGCCAAGGCATTGTGGTACATTTATTTGGGGATGACTATCATCGCTGGTCTCACCTTTTGGATGGCTGGCATGAAAGCATTTGATGCAATCAATCATGCCATGACCACCGTCGCCATTGGCGGATTTTCCACCCATGATAGCAGCATGGGATACTATGATTCCTTGTGGATTCGTGGTTTGTGCGTTTTTTTTATGTTTTTAGCAGGCATCAATTTCACACTTCATTTTGCAGCATTACGCAAGGGTTTTCATCTTAAAACCTACCTTTTCGATGATGAATTTCGCACCTACCTCAAATGGTTAAGCAGTTTAATTTTATTGGTGGGGGCGCTCACACTAGCAACCCATAAAGGCACTTGGGATGAAGTGATTTTTAATGCTGTCGCTGTTGCCACCACCACGGGATTTGCCGTCAGTGATTATGCTCAATGGCCACCTGGTACATCCATGCTGCTGTTGATGGCAATGTTTATTGGTGCCTGTGCAGGTTCAACTGGCGGTGGGATGAAAGTCGTTCGTGTGCTTCTTTTATTTCGCCAAGGCATGCGTGAGATTCACAGGTTGATCCATCCACATGCGGTGATTCATGTTAAAATCAATGAACAAAGCCTTTCCCCTACTATTGTTCAAGCACTTTGGGGATTTTTTGTACTCTATATCGTTTGCTTTGCTGTCATTTCTATTTTATTGGCATCGACAGGTGTGGACATGTTGACCTCGCTATCGGCATCAGCCGCCTGTATCACCAACACAGGTCCTGGTTTTGGCGATGTTGGACCTGCTTCGACCTACACAAACTTACCTGATTTGGGTAAATTCATCTTATTGTTTGCCATGATTTTAGGACGTTTAGAGATTTTTACATTTTTCGTGTTACTTGTTCCTGAGTTTTGGAAGCGTTAAAAGGACTTATTATGCATATTCTTATTTCATTTCATTCTGATTACGGTCATACCGAAAACATGGCAACTGCCATTGCAGCAGGTTGCCAAGCCAGTTTTCCTGATGCGGCACTGCATATACTCACGGCTGAACAAACACAGTTAAGTGATTTCGAACGTGCCGATGTCATTTTTTTGGGTACACCAGTACACATGGGTTCTATGGCTTGGGGCATGAAAAAACTACTTGATAGCACATCCAAACTTTGGATGGAAGATTTGTTGGAAGGGAAAGTGGGGGGAGTATTTGCCTGTTCAGGCGGCTTAGGCGGTGCAGGTGGTGGTATCGAACAAACATTGATTTCCTTGCATTCACTTTTATTGGAGCATGGTATGATAGCAGTTGGCTTTCCCAAAAGTTTATTGGGATATGCTGATGCTGGCATTCAATGGGGTGTTGCCGCACGCACGGGTAACCATGAAGGTATGCCACAAACTATCAGTGATGCTGCTTTAACCGCTTGCCGTAGTTATGGCGCACATGTTTGTCGTGTGGCTCATAAATTACGACATGCTTAGATAAATAAGTCTTTTTCAAGCCCCACCGAGAAAATCAGGGGTGAGGTGAATAATGACCATCCACAAGCTTACCCTCTTGGTTGATATGGGCAGGAATGTATTGCAAACCTTCATGCGGCGGTAAACTATGCATTTGCGACCAAGCCAACCACGCAAAAATCAATCCAACCGTGATTGCACTGGCTAAAAAGAAGCGCGAGGGTGGTGTTTTTTGATGCTTATTTGGGGTAATATCAATGATGTCAGGGTCTTGGCGATTTAAGCCACGTCGAAACTGCCAAAATAAAAATATATTGCGTAATAAAAGCATCAATAAAGCAGGACCAAAAAAGAAAAAAAGTGTGACAATAATACTACGAATCATGTGCGTGTTAGCTCCTTAAGTTGTGATGCATAGGCTTGATGATTGGGTTCTTGCCCCAAGCGTTGGGATTGATGAATCACTTCCGCCAATACTTCAAGAATCTTATGCAAGGCATCATGTCGATTCATTTTTTTAACAGACACCATCTGAATCAATGCTTGAGCCATTTCAGGCGGTTGTTTGGTGGCCGCTTGTTCTTCCAAAGCCAAATGAAGAGACAAATGAAGATACGGATTCATGCCATCATCCATTTGAAAATCACGTTCCAAAAAGTCTTCCATATCTTCAAAATAAGGATGATACTCTGGATGCATACGAATCACACGTGCAATACGCACTTCAAGAGCATTGAGCGGTAAATCAGCTTGTGCTTTTTGCCAAGCATCCCAAAATATTTGGCGATGTGCGCGTAATGTTTCACGAGAGGGGCTATAATGTTCGTTCATTTTTTTTCTCTCCATGTTTAACCTTGGGTAACTTTTTATGCACATCGCTGATAAAATGCAAGGAAAGTTCAGCATGAATCACACCTTCACCTTCTTCTTGAATCGCCAATACCTTACCCCAAGGGTCAATAATCATACTATATCCATAAGTACGGCGAGCATCACCATGGTTGCCAACCTGTGCCGCAGCCAAGACATAGCATTGATTCTCAATGGCTCTAGCCCGCAACAATACTTCCCAATGCGCTTGCCCTGTTTCCAAGGTGAAAGCGGATGGGACAGTCAAAATATTGCACCCTTGTGCAGTATAAAAATTATAAAGGCGCGGAAACGAAGATCATAACAAATCGATAAACCTACATGCCAATCATCATTTAAATGAAATATACTGGGCTTTTTTCCTACCTGACAATCATCCGATTTTTTCCAAAATTCATGCGTCAATACGGTTTCAAACAAGTGAATTTTATCATAGTAACAACATATTTCGCCTTGCGGATTGATGACCAAACTACGGTTGAAAGGTTTTTCATGTTCACTGGATTTCCAAAGCACTGAACCTGCCACAATCCATACTTGATATTGTTTGGCACATTCACCCAAAAAATGCTTGATAACACTGCTCGAATCTGCCGTGAACAAAGATATATCTTTACCAACCCATGCAAAGTTTTCAGGCAATACAACCAACTGACTTTTACAGGCAGTTGCTTGACGAATCCGATGAGAAGCAACCGTTAAATTTTGTGCCAATGAATCGCTTGAAGTCATTTGTACACAGGCAACACGCAATGTTTCAGACACTATCGCGCCTCCAATGTAATGATATGACGTTGATGATCGATACTCATACGATAGGCTTTTAAAAAGCTCATGCCCAATAAACCGATATTTTTCTGCACAGATACAGTTTTAACTGCCGCTTGGATATGCTGTTGTCTCCAGTGCCCCACTTGCACACTATCAATCATGACTTGAGGGACACGAACCAAACCATTGGCTGTTTGCAAGATGATTTTCTTGCTATATCTGGTATCAATATGGGCTTGTTTTGCCATATTTGGCGAAATTACCACCAGTGTTGCGCCTGTATCCAAAATAAATGACATCAAGACATCATTGATGCGTGCTTTCACCATCATCGACCCATACACATCTTGATAAGGTAGTTCTAAAACCTGTTTATCCATATTAAAGCTTGGATTTTTAATGCTATGAAGGGGCTGAATAGCATGCTTTTTAGCGCCAATATGTGGTGTATCAGAAAAATGGATATGACCTTGCTCATCCTTCCATTGATATACCGCAGCTTGAGCTGACATAGCCCAAACCGATAGTGACACGATCAAAAAAAACTTATGCAAAGCGACCAATCCCTCTAATCTTTCCTACATTGGCATGTTCAGAAAGCACAGGTACAAGCTTATCGGTCGCAGAAGTCATCAAGGTCATCATACCAGGACCATGCCCTGCCAACGGCGAATCCGAATGAATGACCACGCCAATGGTGATGGCTCCCTTGCGATACGTGCGTCCATAACGGTTATCATGATCCAACACAGCCACAAAATCACCAAAACGAAGCTTATCCAAACCATGCTCTTTCACCATGTTCTCATCATGACATAAAATATCATAATCACCCGTGGTCACCGACAATGCGCCAATACCACTGCCCATCGCATATTCAGGCACAATCACATGCACAGGCACTTCAATCTTACCATCTTCCCGTTCCTTTAAGCCCCACTGTTCTAAAAGAAAAGGATCAAGGTTGTAAATATAGACATCATCATGATCGATGAACTTCAAGCCTTGCCCATGTCCCTTGACCAAAAACTTATCATCACAGGTTAATTTTTCGAGCGTGCTATCAGGGAAATCCAGCATCAAATGATCGACACCACCATGATGCCCCAATACCGTACCCATCTCGCCTTTGGCTTCACCAGAAATCACACGAACTTGGTTGCCACAACAAGACATAAACTGATAACCCGAGGCACGCTTGGCACTTTTATGCTCCAAGGTACTGGAAACACCTGTTTCAATATGTTCACCTGCCCAACCAAACACCGAATCACCAATTTTGACGTTATAGGTAATGCCACCTGTGGAAGGCCAAGAAAAAATTTCACCATTGCTTCCGACTTCAAATGGCGCCCACTGTTGGGCGGCTGCCACACCACCTTGCACAGCAGTCATCACCAGTTGGTTTTTATTGCTTGTTAAACTCATTTGTTATCCCTCGTGTAAATCTCTCGATTGGTATGAAAAACACCCAAGTGTTTGTCATGCTTTTGACATTGATATTCAACAACCTGAATTCGTATCATAAGTGCAATCTTGTCAGAGTCGTCATTCTTCCCATGGTTTGGGTGAGAGTCGAGTCTACAAGGCAACGTTATTTTGAGGTGCAACTTATGGCATACAATCATTTGAATTTACAG
>NVWS02000033.1 GCA_002746295.2 Zetaproteobacteria bacterium | reverse complement strand
TTGCGCTTGTACCTGCTTTTTTAATCTTAGTGTTATTACAGTTCGGGCAATTGATAATTTGATAGCATGTCATGCCAAGAATTATGCATGAAAATTCAGATTTAACCCACTACCGTTTTCACCTTGATCATTTCAGGTAATTCACTTCTCTCTACCCATGTACACCACTCGCGTAATTTTTGTTTAAAAACATGCACATCATCGAGCTGATAGAGTTGTTGAAAAGTCTCCCTCATCTGCATGGCAACGACTGTTTTTACATTCAATTCTGAAAGAAATTTATCTTTAGATGCACGTTGTTTGGTCGTTAAGTTCTCATCGTTTTTAAGCACCGTATAACGCATGCCTTTGAGCAAAGGGTTGGTCTTCGCTTCTGCCCTACGAACACTGTCAACGCCATGATTGATGATTTTCATAATATGGAATTTATCAAACGTTATTTGGGCATTGGGAAGCTCTTCACGAACGCCTTTAATAAAGGCTGGTGACATATCACAACTCACATCTTTAACTTGCTCTCGACAACCTGACTTAGACTCTAAAACATGAACAAAAATGGCTCTTTTTTGAAAAAAGGTTTGCTAACGTTTTTTAAGAGACTGGTCTCAGCCCAACCCTTATACCCACGTAAACTGCCAATGCTGCCACTACCAACCACATGATATACCACATATTGTGCTCCTTTATCGTACTTTAGTACGCTGTATGCTCATTATCGCGAATTTGTTCTTCTGTTACCTTGCCACGCAACACGCGAAATACCCATGCTGTATAAGCCAAAATAATCGGCATGAAAATCGCTGCTGCAATCAACATCAACCATAAAGTGTGTTGGCTGGATGTTGCATCCCACATCAATAAACTTTGCGATGGATGCGTGCTCGATGGTAAAATAAAGGGAAACATCGCCAAACCTGCTGTACCTGCAATACCTGTTACCGATGCGCCACTGGCAATCCAACTAAACCCAGGCTTTTTATGTCCCAATAACAATACTATTACTGCACCAGCAATACCTAACAACGGTGCAATCCACATCCATGGATGTTGATGAAAATTATTCATCCATGCACCGACTTCCATGATGACTTCTTTTGCAAAGGGTGTTGATGGCGCTTGGTAGTCAATCACACTCACAATACGAAAACCCTCAATGCCATTGGCAATCCAAAAGCCTGCCACAGAAAATAAAACAATCGTTGTTAACGCAGCAATACGCGAAGCTTTTAATGCGCGAAACTGAATTACCCCTTCAGTTTTGATGAGCAAAAACGTTGCGCCATGCATGACCAACATACTTAACGACACAAAACCTGCTAATAGTGCAAAAGGATTCAACAAATCAATAAATCCGCCTGTATAAAAGCTACGAAATGTCTCATCAAAATGAAAAGGCACACCTTGTAAGAAATTACCATAAGCCACACCTATCACCACCGCAGGCACCATACCACCCAAAAATAGGGCATAGTCCCATGTTGTACGCCAGATAGGTGACTCAATCTTGGAGCGGTAATCAAAACCAACAGGACGCAAAAATAAGGCAAATAGCACCACCAACATCGCCACATACATGCCAGAAAAAGCTGTGGCATAAATAGCAGGCCAAGCTGCAAAAATTGCCCCCGCACCAAGCACCAACCACACTTGGTTACCATCCCATGTCGGGCCGATCGCATTGATTAAAACACGGCGTTCAATATCGGTTTTGGCGACAAAGGGTAATAATGTCCCCACCCCCAAATCAAAACCATCCATAATGGCATAACCAACCAATAATACAGCTACAAGTATCCACCAAATAAGGCGTAATGATTCATAATCAAGCATGATTCACCGCTCCTGTTTCAAAGTGATAACGACCCGTATGCAAGGCACTAGGGCCCAAGCGCGCATATTTAAACATGAGGAATAATTCAACTGAAAAAAGCGTGCTATACATCAATACAAAGGCAATCAATGAACCCATCACATCCGATGCCTGTAACGATGATGTCGATAAATGTGTCGGCAACATGCCGTATACAGTCCACGGCTGACGACCAAATTCCGCTACAAACCAACCCACTTCTACGCCGATAAAGGGTAAGGGAATCGCCCAAAAAGCAGCACGCATCAACCAACGCTTGTTCCACGCCGTACCACGCATGACCGTAAATAAAGAATAAAACATAAGCAATGCCAATGCCGAGCCAACAGCGACCATGACCCGGAATGTCCAAAACATCGGTGCAACCTTTGGAATGGTGTCTCTTGCAGCTTGTTGAATATTTTCTTCACTGGCTTGCATGGGATTTTTCACGTATTTCTTCAACAATAAGGCGTAACCCAAATCATTCACATGCTCGATAAATATCGCTCTTTCAGCTTCAGTTGCCTCTTTATCACGCATCACTGCAAGATATTTATACGCTTGCAAACCACTACGCACACGCTGCTCATTTATTTCTACAAGGTTTTTAATACCAGCAACCTCTTTGTCCAGTGAACGCGTGGCTATCAAACCAAGCACATACGGTATCTCTATTTTCATGTGTGTTTCACCCGCATTTTCATCAATCACGCCAGCCAATGTCAATGGGGCAGGTGCTTCTTCCGTTTCCCAAATAGCTTCAATGGCTGCCATTTTTTCAGGTTGAAATTCTGCTACATGGTAGCCCGATTCATCACCCAACATAATCACAGTGACCGATACCACTGAACCCACTGCCGCTGCCACTGCAAATGAGCGTTTGGCAAACTCAATATCACGACCTTTCAGCAAATACCAAGCACTGATAGCAAGAACAAAGGCTGCACCTGTGAGGTAACCTGCAGATAAGGTGTGCAAAAACTTCACTTGCGCTACGGGGTTAAACAACAATGCCGAAAAACTATCCAACTCCATACGCATCGTTTCAGGGTTAAATACGGTTCCTACGGGATGCTGCATCCAGCCATTGGCAATTAAAATCCATAACGCTGAAAGATTGGAGCCCAATGCCACCAATACTGTCACCATTAAATGCTTACGTTTACTGAGTTTATCCCAACCGAAAAAGAACAAACCGATAAAAGTAGATTCCAAAAAGAATGCCATCATGCCTTCAATCGCCAAAGGTACACCAAAAATATCACCCACATAGTGCGAGTAATAAGCCCAATTGGTACCAAACTGAAATTCCATGGTTAAACCAGTCACGACACCCATCGCAAAGTTAATGGCAAAGAGTTTGCCCCAGAACTTGGTCATATCCTTATAAATTTGCTGCCCTGTTTTTACATATAAGCTTTCCATCACCACCAATATCAGGGATAAACCCAGTGTTAAAGGCACAAATAGAAAGTGAATCAGTGCCGTAAAAGCAAACTGCAATCTCGATATATCAACCAGTGCTTCCATAGTGAATCTCTCCTTTCTTATTTATGATGATGGTAAAAGTACGTGTGAAAAATCAACAGGCGTGGGTGTTGAGGAAAAGAAAAAATACCAAATTGCAAACAGGGCAATGATTTTAACAATAAGAATAACGGTAATTTCTTTGCGTAGATTACTGTGCATATCAGTTCCTCATTGATCATGGTTATATGAATATAATATATTATCATATAACCGAATTATAATATATTATAGCATAAGCTGTCTGTAACAAAGTCACATACCTCAATGATTACTGACTATGATGTATAGGAAATATTGCAAGAGTGAGTCATTGACACCCTCCCTTTTTTGCTTGATAAACCTTCTCCAAACCCGCTATCATCGCTGAAAGTGAATAATGCTGCGCACGTTGCCACGTTTCATTTTTCATATTTTCTTTCCACATCGCCATGATGGCTTCTGCCACTTCCACGGAGTTATCGGCATTGACCACATGTCCAACCTTATCATCCACCAATTCACGTAAACCACAGACATCTGAAACCACACATGGCAAACCAGCGGCAAAGGCTTCCACCACCACGCGCCCCATGCCTTCATTGTGTGACATCAAGGCAAAACAGCGCGCATTCGCCAAGTAAGGCAATGGATCTGCCCAACCAACAAAATAAACAGCCTCTGAAAGCCCAAGATTTTTCACCAAGCCTTCTAATTTTTCACGTTCTTCACCATCCCCCACCAATGCCAAACGTGCCTTGGGTTTCATTTCACAGACCTTTGCCCACGCGGCGATCAACCGTTCCATACCTTTAATCGGTACAAGCCGCCCCACAGAAACCGCATCCCATATTTCACCCTTTGGGCATGTTTTCAAACGTTGACGAATGGATGCAATATCCACCCCACTGGGAATCACCTGCCATTGATCTTCACGACCAATGCCCAAAGCCAAATGGTCATCACGTTCGGCACGGGTCAAAGCAAGCAACACATCAGTTTTTTTTGCCAAATAACGTTCAACCGCAATAAATATTTTTGTTTTAAGTGTGCCAAAATAACCATGAAAAATATGACCATGGGGTGTATGAATGACTTTACCCTTATGCCCTATCGCTGCCAAACGTCCCAAAGCACCTGTTTTAGATGTATGGGTATGGATAATGTCAAAAGGCTCATTGAGTAATATTTTCAATTCCTTATAGGCCTGCATATCATGCCAACCCAAACTTCGGAGCATTTTTTTCAATACCATGATACGCCCACCCAAGGCTTGAAATATCAGTATATCAATATCCACCTTGGCATGTTCCTCTGCCGACATCTCTGATTCTACACTCAAGCCATACGCCAAGCTCACTTGATTTCCTACCCGTTGCTGTTCAATCGCAGATAATAACGTATTGACAGCCGAACCACCGCGATCCATGCGGGTAATCAGGTGCAGAATTTTCATTTCATAAGCCGAACAGCATTGACCAATACCGCATCATGTTTACCCCAAGAGAAATACTCTGCGGTTTCTTTTGATAAATTCAGCCGCGCCTTTTCATCGGGCATCGCGGATAAATATGCCAACACAGCTTGCGCTAAAGCATCAGGTGTCGCATTTTCAGCCAGATGATTCAAGGCATGCCACCCCACCACATCTGAGTTCGCACCCACAGGTGTCGCAATCACGGGTAAGCCTTGCACATTGGCTTCTAAAGTGACCAAACCAAAACCTTCCAAAGAACGTGTGGGTAGCATAAACGCATCGGAAGCCATCATATATTGCTTGACCTTTTTCTCGGGTAGAAAACCTGTAAAATGAATCACATCCTGCATCCCCAGTTTCGCGCTTAGACCTTGTAAAGCAGCCATCCATTCACCATCACCCAAAATATTCCAGATCACATCAGGTTGATCCACATGCACAATTGCGGCTGCTTGGATCAATAAATCCACACCTGTCCGTGGCACCAAATTTCTTAATGTCATGATATGTGGTTTTTCAGCATCTTCTTTCCAAAATTCCTGACGCAGCACAACTTTATTTGGCATTTTATCATGTGCAGCATCAATACCACCAGCTGCAATACGAATTTTATCTTGCCCTATAGAAAAAAAATCTTGCAAGCGTTCACACATAAATTGGCTCAACACCAATGCCGATGTGGCACTTTGATACACAGAAGCTTCAAGTTTTCGCATGCCTGCCACCACCATTTGCTGTTTCCAACCCCAATCCAAACCATGTCGGGTGGCATATTCTTCAAAGGCAAACGAGTGACAGACTTGTAAACGTGGCAACTTGCAACCCGCCTGCATCAATGCCCACATCGTAAATGGCTGCTCTGCCACCACCACATCAAAGCCTTGATGGGTTCCCCACCATGCTTTGGCTGATGCTTTCAATTCTCGTAAACCTTGCCAACCGCGATTGCCTGAAAACGGTAAGCGATGTTCAATCACACCCGATGGCAAGGTGATACGTAACGGTGCATCATCTTTGGGTTGGCGTGTCAGCACTGCCACATCCAAACCCGATGCCAGTAACGCACGAATATGATGATGTAACATACGTTCTGCACCACCAATGACATGTTCAGCCGAAACATCTGCCACCACCAACACCCGTTTTTCATGTTGTTTCAAAACTGCCACCCCCGTTGTTGCATCCAACGATTCATCAACAACAAGCCCCACAATATATCAGAACGGTCATGCCCTCGTTGATGTAAGCCCCACTGCTCTTGCACAAATTCAGGGCGAATCAAGCCACCCAAAGCTTGCGATGCCGCCAATGCTTCCACTTCACCCGCCAAATCAGCGCGCAACCAATGTTTAATTGGTGCCATAAAGCCTTGTTTGGGGCGGTAAACGACATCACGCGGTAAATCATCACAGGCAATCTCTTTTAACAATACTTTCAATTGCTCTTGCCACGGCAAGCCTTTGACTTTCCACTTTTCAGGTAGGTTGACCATCAGATTCACCAAGTTTGTATCTAAAAAAGGCGCGCGCAATTCCAAGCCATGTGCCATGCTCATGCGATCGCCGACCACCAATAAATCATCACTGATATAACTTTGTAGATCATACGCCATCGCTCCATTGACCACCCCATAACGGGATAATAGGCCAGACAAACCACCATAAACATTCGTGCTATTTTGCCAACCACGCGCGAAGGCCTCTATATCAGGGACTTGAAACATCTGATTCCAATCCGCTTCAACGGTTCGTGTCCAAGCTTCATAGGCTCGCGCAGCATCCATATCGAGACCTTGCAAAAAACGACGTAAACGTCCACGAATATTGCGGCTGGAATCACTATCACCCCAGCGGTTCAATAATGATAAAAGCAGGGAACGCGCAGGCAAGCCTTGCAGTCGTTGATGCCAAGCCATGCCCAAATAACGCGGATAACCGCCAAACAACTCATCACCACCCACACCCGATAATGCCACATCCACATAAGGTTTGGCTGCCTGACTGATTAAATAAGTGGGCAGTGCAGCAGCATTGCTCACAGGTTGGTCAAACGCACGTGCCAAATCATCCAAGCATTGTATGGCATCGGCATGGACTTCAAGGGTTTGATGTTCACAACCAAGGTGATCGGCAACCTGTTGGGCAAAGCGGCTTTCATCATAATCATCGCTTGCGCCTGTAAAACGCACACAAAAGCTATGCAGTGGCATACTACTTTGACGCGCCAACATCGCCGTAATCAAGGATGAATCGACACCGCCTGATAAAAAGATACCCACAGGTTTATCCGCCAACATACGCAACGAAAAAGCTTGCTCCAAATGCTGTTTGACATGTTTTTTTAAATCATCGCCCGATAGTTGTAATGGTTCAGGTTCAGGGAGGAAAAAATAACGCCGAATCTGCAAACTTTCGCCCTGCCCAAGCATGGCATAACAACCTGCTGGCAATTGCGAGATCTCTTGGTACATCGTCCGTGGTGCTTCTGTCCGCATCCGAATCAACACATCTTGCACAGCATGAAGGTCAGGTGTCAGCGTAAAATGACCCATCTCAAAAGCAGAAAGTGTGGATGCAAAACCCACACGCCCCGCTTGTTCACACACAAACAAGGGTTTTTCACCCAAGGCATCTCGCCCAATCAAGACAATCTGTTGACGTACATCCCAAAGCACCATAGCAAACATGCCTTGCAACATGCTAAACATCGTTGCGCCATAACGGCGGTAAAGGTGGGGCAGGATTTCAGTATCACAATCCGATTCAAACTGAATGCCGTCATCCTCTAGTTGCTGGCGTAAATCAGGGTAGTTATAAATACAACCATTGAATACCACGACCACACCATCCACTTGCATGGGTTGGTGACCGCGTGTATCCGCGCCGACAATGGCAAGGCGATGATGAACCGCTGCAAACGATGGATCTTGATAATGCCCATCATCATCAGGACCTCGTTGTGCGACCGCCGATGCCATACGTTGGCATTCTATTAAACTTGGGTGTTGCCCCCATAGCGCAACAAAACCACACATTTATAAAGACTCACTGCGCCCAAGCATACGAAAAAACAAAGCTCGAACATCCATGCCAATGCCCATGGCTGCGGGAATGGAAAACAAGGTAATTGCTGTGGAAAACAAGAGCCCCCATGATAATGCCAGTGCCATGGGCGCAACAAAAGGATCAAAACCACCCCAACCATAAGCAGTTGGCAACAGCCCAACCACGGTCGTGATGGTGGTCAGTAACACAGCTCGCAAACGGCGTTGACCACTGATAATAATGGCTTCTCGCCAAGGCACACCTTCTTCCAATTGCCGTTGAATAAACACAGCCAACACCAGCGAAGCATTCACCACGACCCCTGTCAACGCCACAAATCCCATCATGGCCATAAACGATAGGGGTTCACCATGCACATAAAAACCAATCACAATACCAATCGCACCAAAGGGAATCGCCAACATCACCAAAAATGGATAGCTGAGACGGTTGAACTGAATGGCCAAAATGACAAAAATACCCGCCAAGGCAAACATAAAGCTATAAATTAGCCCTTGCACCGATTCCTTACTGCGTTCTTGCTCACCACCCAAGTGATAACGCACATCTTTGGCATCCTTGCCCAACCATTCATCCGTGCGTGCCATCACTTGCTCATTCAACTCTTTGGAATTGATATGAATACGATCCACTTCCGATGAAACATTGATAATTGGTAAACCATCTTTATGGCGAATACTGCCGCTACCTGCGGTTTCTTCAATATGCGCCACACGCGATAAAGGCACCATGCCACCCCGTCCATTGGGGATTTCTAAACGCATCAAGCTACTCAAATGACGCTGTGCTTTTTTAGGATAACGAATGGTCACATTCACTTCTTCTGTACCCTGTTTCAAGGTGGATACACGAAGGCCATCAAACGCGGCTTTGACATGCAGTGCCACTGTTTTCAAATCAATACCCGCATAGGCAGCTTTGACACGATCCAAGACAATATGTAACTCTTTTTGCCCAGGTTGCAAACCGCTTTCGATGGCCGTAGCACCTTCAATACCGTGTAGCATTTTTTCCAAACGTTGGGCAACACGAACTTTGGCCGCTTCATCTGAACCGCTGATTTCCACTTCCAAAGCACGACCCACAGGAGGCCCTGATGATTTCATGGCAAAACTAATCTTCAAATCAGGAAATAAGGCTGGAATATCCTTTTCGATGCTGTCCATCACTTTATATGCAGATACATCACGTTGCGTGAAATGCGTGAGAATCACGCGCACAAAGCCAAAACGATCCCCCACTTGTTTCAAAGATTCCCGTTGGTCGGCACTGTTTTCACCTGCAATAATTGTGGTGGTTTCCAACATACTCGGATCAATGCGTTGGCGTACAGCTTTATCCAAGGCCAGCAACTGCTTAAAGGTGTCGTCCAAGGTTGTGCCAATGGGTGCATTGACACGCAAGTAAAATTCACTTTCTGCACCGCCTGGAAACAATTGAAATTTCATCTGACTGGCAAGCAATACCACAGCTGCCAGTGCCAATAAGGTCAAAAGAATGGTTAAATAACGCAGTTTTACGGCCCATTGCAATGCTTTTCCATACCATCGATTGAACCCATTAAATATTTTTCGCTCACGTGGATGTTTTTTAACATTGGCAATATCACGGATATGGTTGGGTAAAATAAATAGGGCTTCCAATAGTGAAAAAGAGAGCAATACAATCACCACCACTGGAATCGAATAAATAAATTTTCCAATAATCCCATCCATGTACATCAAGGGTAAAAAGGCGACAATCGTGGTCAAAACAGTGGCAGTCACAGGCCCTGATAATTCATACGTGCCTTCAATAGCAGCCTGTTCAGGCGATAAACCGCGCTCCATGTGCCATGTTGCATTTTCACCAATGATAATGGCATCATCCACCATCAACCCCAATACCATGATAAAACCAAACATGGTCAAAAGATTCAGCGTGACACCTGAAAAATACAACAGTGCCAAACCTGAAAAGAATACAATCGGTAAACCCCATGCGGTGGTAATGGCCACGGCAGGACGTAAAAATAGAAGTAATGTCAGCAAGACCAGACCTAAGCCAATCGCACCATTGCCTGTCAACACGCCCAAACGTAAACGTGTCACCAAGGATAAATCTTGATAGGTACGAACCTGCATGTGGTAGTGTTCTGGGATGGTATCCAAATAGGCACGCACCCGATCCACCAAGGTAATAATATCTTCATTGCCTTTTTTCATGACGATAAAATTCATCGCTGGTTTACCTTGCGCTGCCACCATACGGTTGGATCTCTCCAATGTATCTTCAATATCCGCCACATCTTTTAAGCGCAACGCTTGCCCCACATCATTGGCACGAAGCACCAAGTTCCCCGCATCTTCTGCCGATGTAAATTCACCCGTAATACGAATAATTTGTTGCCCTTGCTTGGATTTTAAGCGTCCGCCAGGGGCATTGATATTCCATCCTTGCACCAAATGCATGACATCATTGATGGATACACGGTATTGACGCATTTTTTTCGGTTTTAAGGTGATACGAATTTCTTCTTTGCGATCGCCTTGCACAAAGGCATGCGACACACCTTTCAAATTCAAAATATCATTTTTGATATGATTGCTGATACGTTTTAGTGCCAAACCACTCACATCACCAAAAATCGTAAAACCCAGCACAGGTGCTTGTTCCGATTTAATTTCGGTAATGACTGGATCAGCAGGCAAATCCACTGGCAGAGAAGCCCGATTGATGGCTTGTTGAATATCAGACACCAAGCGTGAGCGATCTTTGTCATTCGGATCAACCCGAATGGTGATTTGCATCATGCCCGTGAAGGCGGTTGCATAAATCGTATCAATCCCATCAATGCCCTTCAATTCACGTTCAATCGGGGTTAATAAAAGGTTTTCCACTTCTTTGGGAGATGTTCCCGGATACGCAGCCGATACCAAAATCATGTCAAAATTGATATTGGGAAAAGCTTCACGTTGAATATTTAAAGCGGCATAGCCACCTGCTGCCAACAACATCAACGACAATAAATTAACCAGCAAACCTCTGCGTACAAAAAATGCAATCATGGCTTTCATGGGTGTTCTCCTACGTTAACGACCCAAATGAGGGCGCGAGCGTTCCTCTCGATTTGAATGGTTAGCTGTTTTAGCTTTCTCCACGTTTAGCTGCATTTTTTATAAATTCTCCTAAGTCTTTGACATTAAACACGTACTCATCAAACAGATGAATATTGTCATCCTTCATATGCAACTGTCCTTCATTTCCTTTGTTCCCTCGATGTTGACCTTTAGAAAAAAGTGCATGATTTGCTACTTCATCTGAAGACATAACCCATAGAACAATTTCATTTCTAAAGACTGCAACCCAAATAAACACATCACAGCACTGTGGTTTTAGCTGTTGAAAATTCATTAAAAATGGTTTTTTTGATGTTCTAGACAATGCCTTTATATAGAGAGGCTCGTCACTATTACTATCTACTGCCCTCGATGCCTTTACCTCAATTCTTATACCATCTAACCACATATCATATTGGCCTGAACAGTCTGCATCAAGCTTCTTGGATGACTTTTTAAGGTCGGGACACATTCCACGCACATATGTCTCTGCAAACTTTTCACCAAATCCTCTTGGCGCAGATATTTCAAATATCCATAAGTTTGGATTCTCTGCGACATATTCACTTCTTATCTCCAAATATTGCTGATAAGTCAACCCACTTTTTTCCATGAGGTTGCATATTAGATGCTCGTACTCATTAAAAGGAAAAACCGAACTATCCGTTTCTACTATTTTTAAAACCTCTTCTAAATCATCTGCTGTTCCTGTAAAAGATTCACAGATTCTATTTTTTAATTCTGAAAGATCCATCGTCTAGCTCCTCAACTTTAAGATATTGATTGAATTCATGTTCATTAAAAGTTGTGTTATTTTTAAAATATTCAAAATGAATGGGTAATACCTCAAGGTCTGAACGAAGCACCTTGTGCGTATCAAACACTGTTCTAAATAACCAGTTTATTACCTTACTATTAAGGATTTGTTTTAATTGAACCTGATTTAAAGGGAAACTTTTATGAGGAATTAGCATATTTGCACTATTCAATATGTACCTTTGATTCTTATCACAAAAAAAGACTAATTTTGAAGAAATAAATTTATAAATAAGCTTCTCACCAGCCTGATATAAACTAATTGGAGCAACTTGTTGATAAAGAGATAGGTTATCTGGTATATAAGAAGTTGGCTCACTAATTCCGCATTCTTTTATATCTAACCCCCTATATGCAGGCACATAGTTTTTTCGAGGTGTATTTTGAATGAATTTTTTATTGTTGCCTGTCACTATTCCAAGCCCCCATCTTGCTTGATTGTATAGTGTCGTATGGGGTAACTCATACAAATGAGAAACTGTATCTGATTCTTCTTTTGACGCACTTGAATTCAGTATGAATTTTGGATTTTTTAAAAAGGAACTCTGTAACCGAGAATGAAATGTTGAAATATCAGAACATTGGATGATGTGTTCCTTAATGGGTTTTGTATTATTTATAATAATCCCTTTAGCCTTTGTTAAAAGACCTTTAAATGGCTTTCCGAAATCAATTATTGATATAATTTGGAATTCTAAAGCCTTTTTTCGTGCATCTTCATAAGAAGAAATATTAAAAAAAGCATCCTGCAATAAGAAACCTAAATAACCATCATCAGTTAATCTCGATAAACATTCAAAAAAGAAAAGTGAGCTTGTATCGGTACTTTTAGCAGAACCTGTTGACTTAGCATATAACTCTTTCTGAAATTTATTGATTTTTTTCCCCCAAGGTGGGTTTGTAAAAATAATATCAAAGAGTCTTTTATTCTTTTGGAGGGTTGATTCTAAAAAATCACAATATTGAATATTATCCGTTTTATATCCTGTAAGTTCAAATATTCTTTTTTTTGTCACCTCAACCGCAAAAGGATCAGTGTCATAGCCAAAAATATTTTCTGGAGAAATACCATATTCGATGGCTGCAATAATAAAGTTGCCAGAACCACAACAGGGGTCACAAAATGATAAGTTGGAGCAGTCTTTTGGTAAGTAATGGAAAAAACGAGCTACAACATTTGGCGGTGTATAGTAGATTCCCTCTTTATTTCTATAAGAATCAGAAAGTGCTTCTTCATACCTCAAGCCTAAATCATAACCTTTAATTTCATGTTTACTGATGAGCGAGTAATATTCTTGTAAAAGCTCTTTATGATTATGAGAATCCTTGAGCGATTTATTTGCCCTCGCTGTCAGCTTTGCACCTCCAGCGACAGTTTTCTTAAAGTCTTCAAAAGTCTTTAGCGAAATGACACTTTTCCCAATTTGTTCAAGATACCCTGTTTTTATCCAATTCCTAATAGAGGCAACAGATACATTAAGTTGGTTTGCCGCATCATCTAGTGACACAGCAGACGCTTCAATATTATCGAATAATTGTGGCTGATTCATTGACTGAACTCTATACAATGATTTTATAAATATGGTCTTATTTCTCACTTCGCTACAGCTAACAAACAGGTCACGGATTTTGGTAAGTTCAAAGCCTTGATTTCATCGTTGATATGCTGCTTGGTCAAGGGTATTTCATCCAAAAACTGCCGTTTACCATCACGGTATGCCAAGCGTGAAAAAATACCGATAGCTTTGAGGTGTCGCTGAAAAGCTGTTAAGCGAACACAAGCGTGCCAATGTTTTACATCTGTGAAAGCCGATTTTAAGGCTTGGGGAAGTCCCTCAAAAAAGATGCTACTCCAAGTGAAACGTAAGCTTTCAGGGTAATCTTGATAACAATCATACAATAAAGAAGCGAGATCATAGGTCACAGACCCTACCACCGCATCTTGAAAATCAATAATACCCAAAGGCAAGCCAGAAGGCGGCAACATCAGGTTACGACTATGGAAATCCAAGTGAACAGGTACACAAGGCAAACTTGCCAAGGTTTCTAAGGAAGGAAGAAAACCTTGATGAAAAGCATCCCGCTGCTCTTGATTTGGCACGATACCCACCACTTTGGGTAAATACCAATCCAAATATAAATCACATTCCTGTTGCATGCGTGCAACATCAAACACAGGTAAATTCAAAGGCACTTGAGCCGCTTGCAATCGGTGCAATTGTTGTAAGGCATCTGCAAACATTACATCCAAGGGTATGCCTTTTTGACGGCAAACGGCCCATGTATCATCCGCAAAATCTTCCAACAATAAAAAACCCTGCTTCATATTCAACGCGACCTTCGTGGGTACACGCAGCCCTATATCATGTAACCAAGCTTGGACATCTAAAAAAGGTTCAAGGTTTTCTTTATCAGGCGGGGCATCCATCAATACCCATGTTTTTTTTTCACTGCTGACACGAAAATAGCGGCGAAAAGAGGCATCACCTGCCAAAAGTTGCATCGAAAAGCGGGGGAGATTTTGATGGTTTAACCAAGATAAAGCTTGCTGTGACCGTGCGTCATGATTCATCGTTTGACAACCAAACCCGTCACATGAATGTCATCTTTCAGCTTCAACAACGCTTTCATAGCTTGTTTTTTATCCATATAATTCCCTGTATAAACACGATACCACGTCCCTAGCTTTGGCAGTTGAACCTCTTGAATGCGAGTCTTTATAGACTTTGCATCCATTTTTTGTGTAAACACCACCGCATCCAAGTCTTTCTGAAACGATGCCAACTGAATTTGATAGTGTTGTTGAACAACCATGATTGTCTTCTTTGCATGGCTTGAGTTGGTGAATGGAAGAGCTTGCATAGCTTCAGTCTTCTTTGTTCCAAGTATGGGTTGTTGCTCCATTTCTTGATGAATCATATCCCGAATTCTCAATATTTCGGGCGATATTTTTTGTTTCTCTTTTCCTTGATGCAACGCCGATGGTGTCACCGATTGATGGGGTAAATCATTATAAAACATCAAATCCCCTACTTGTGTCATCGAAACTTCATCAGCTTTATGACGCTGCTTTGCCACCAACCTTAAATTCTCCAGTTCATTTTTTTGTTTTTGAATCAAGGCTTGTAAACGCGCTTTATCTTGGCTGGAAGCAATCTCAACACCTTGATCTCGCCCCAACCAAAAACCACCCGAAAAAGCAGCCATGAGCACCACTACAGACAAACCAATCAATAAAATAATGGTGGTTTGACGAACAGGGCGTTCATCTTGAACACTCTCATCTACAACCGCTTCAATACGGGCAAAATCTCTACCTGCCATCGTTAATGACTCAACACTTGCATCGTTTACATCTCTTCAGGTGCCGATACACCCAACAGAAATAAAGCATTAAAAATCACTTGTTTCACCGAACGCACCAATAGCAAACGTGCTTGCGTTAAATTTTCATCCTCAGTGACCACACGATGTTTATGATAAAAGCTATGGAAATCAGCAGCTAGCTTCATCACATAAGTTGCCACACGATAGGCTTCCAAACGATCCGCAGCCACAGCCAAAACATCACCATAACTCAACATATTGGCAATCAGTTGTTGTTCTTCATCGGCAATAAGCAGGGATAAATCCACCGCATTGGGTGATAATATAGGTACACCCTCTGCTTTAGATTTTCTTAAAATGGCTGCCACCCGTGCATGCGCATATTGCACATAATAGACAGGGTTTTCACTGCTTTTTTCTTTGGCTTCTTCCAAATCAAAATCAAATTGGCTTTCGACACGACGGGTCATGAAATTAAAACGTACGGCATCAGAACCGACTTCATCCACCACTTCGCGCAAGGTCACAAAGGTTCCTGCCCGCTTGGACATTTTCACAGGTTTACCATCACGGGTTAAATTCACCATCTGGATCAACAAAACATCAGGTTGATCTTCACGCTGCGTTAAGGCTTTCATGGCTGCACGCACACGGGTGACATAACCACCATGATCCGCACCCCAAATATCAATCATGCGATCAAAACCACGCTGAAATTTATTTTCGTGATAGGCAATATCAGCGGCAAAATAGGTGGCTGTGCCATCTTTTTTTGCCAAAGGACGATCCACATCATCACCAAAATCAGTCGTTCTGAATAACCATTGTTCAACAGGCTTATAATCTTTAATTTCCTTGCCTTTGGGGGGCGGAAGTGTACCCAAATAAACCGTGCCATTATCTTTTAAGCGTTGAATAAGTTCTTGTACTTTGCCTGACTCATGCAGTTCTTTTTCAGAAAAATAGCTATCAAATTGAATGTTCATGGCTGCCAAATCATCACCAATCATACGCATATTGGCTGCCACACTTTGCTCATTCAACCAAGCCAGACGCTTGGCTTCATCCCATGATTGAAGGCTTTCAAAATCATGAATAAGCAATAAATCACGCGCAATATCAATAATATAATCACCGGGGTATGCTGATTCAGGTAGGGTAATGGTTTGCCCTTGCAATTCACACATACGCAACCATACAGAATTCGCCAACACGCCAATTTGTGTACCCGCATCATTGATATAATATTCACGATGAACCTTAAAACCGCGTGCACTTAATAAACGCCCCAAAGCATCACCGACGACTGCTCCACGACCATGCCCAACATGCATCGGTCCTGTCGGGTTGGCAGAAACAAACTCCAAACAAACTTTCAAAGAATCACTGTTAACAGGTAATTGCCCATAAGCTTTACCTTCAGATAAAATCTTTTTCAAAACTTCGGCTTCGCATGCCTTTTGCAAACGAATATTGATAAATCCAGGCCCTGCAATGGAAGTTTCATCCACAGCATCAGGCCATGCAGCCATGGCTAAAATCTTCTCTGCAACATGACGCGGGTTCAGCTTTAATACAGATGCCAAAGGCATCGCAACATTGCAAGCATAATCACCATGTTCTTTCATTTTAGGGCGGCTCAGTTTGACCTGTATGGATCGTGCATCTATCACATCTTTTAACAAATCATCCACTGCATCTTGCAGTGCTTGTTCGAGTGCTTGTTTCACAATAACTCCAAATTTTTCATTTTTTCGAATGCTACATATCCATAAGCATTCATCACTATCAAAAATGATGTAATTTAGAGAAAGTATAGTGATTCTAGTATAAAACTTAGGGCAATCGCATTAAAATTAATTAAGGGCTCTTTTGAATTTTGAGTGGGTAGCCATTATAATTTTGACATTTCATAGGGATTAGCATTTCGATATCATGCAAAAGTTATTTGAAGCAGCATTGGGCATTACATCACCTTGGTATGTTAAGAAGATTGATTTTGATGTGGTCAATAAATCACTTCGTATTGATGTTGATTTCGAAGCTGGATCAACCTTTAA
>NVWS02000032.1 GCA_002746295.2 Zetaproteobacteria bacterium | reverse complement strand
CACATCACCTATAGCTTCAAAGATGATGGTTTCAAAGTAGGGATTGTTTTCTTCACCATCAGGCTCTGGGGCAATATCTGTTCCTTTATCACCTTTCCAAGTACCGATGAGTTGTTGTAATGGTCCGTAATTAATTTCGCTCATAATAATATCCTTGTTTTTAGAAGCTGATACCTTTAAAAAGTGTACCGCTTTTTCCATCATGTAACTTGAGAATGATTTCTTCATCACTAAAGAAATCAGGATCATCACTTGGGATTTCTGAATCAATTAGAGTCCCAATATATTGAAATTTATTGTTTGTTATCTTCCTTAGGAGTTCAATGAATTTTTGTTTCTTCCTATTATCTAAAGTTTCAAGGAATCCATCATGGTATATAAAATGCGAATACTTTTCTGTTGCATATATTTGATTGATGGCAATATCAAAGGCGATACACAATAGCTTTTTATATGTATTTCCAGAGCCCTCACTGGTTCCTTGTCCCCTAGAGTCTAATATTTCATCTTTAAACTCTAAATTTCCTTCACCATTTTGGTCAATTGAAATGAGTGCTTCTTTATCAAGAATCTCTTTAATAATTGAATTAAAGTGCAGCCTTATTTGAGAATATTTGCTATCTTTACTTTTAGTGCTTTTTACATTTTGTTCAATTAGACTCTTGTTTGCATCTATTTTAGACTTAATATCAGTTACTTTAGCTTTAGTTTCATTATACTCTATAAGCCTCACTTCTTTGCTTTTAAGAGCTAAGATTTCTGCTTCTAGTTTTATTAATTTGTTAGATAGGATCTTATATTTCTCTATAGAACCGCTATCTTTGAGAAAAGCTAAGGCTTTAGAACGATTAGAGTTTTCACTTTCTATTTCTTTGTTAATGTTTTTCAGCTCTTCTTTAGATTTTGCGAGCTCTTTTTTCAAATAGTTTTTTCTCTCAGCAGTTATTTCTTTATTAAACTGAATTAACTCATCGTATGTTTTTTTGATTTGTCCATCAAATAAAAGCCCTGCTTCTGAAAATAGCTCTTTTGCTTCATCTGGGTTGAAGCTAATTGAGTGCTTGTTTAGAGAAGTCTCAAGGTTTTCAATGTTACAAGATATGTAATACCGTTGTTTGTTTAACTCAGCTAACTTGGCATCAATATTTGACACCAAATCTTTATTCACGTTGCTTTCAGCAAGGTTGAAATTAAAAGTATCCAACTGTTTTTTTATTTCCCCAGTATCTTCTTCTTTTAAAAGAATTAACCCCTCTAACTTGTCAAGACTTTCAGTAAAGCCTGCAAGTTCCCCCTTTAGGCGTTTAAGAGTGTTAGACTCTTTATCAAGTTCTATTTTTAATTCATATTGTTTTTTTACAAGGGCTGCATCAAGACCTAACAGTTGAGCAATATAAGGTTTCCAAGTAATATGATGGACAAATTTACTTAGCTGAAATACGTCTTTGTAATCACTTTGTGACCTGAGTGCATAGCTTACTGGCATTCTATAATCCCAAGGTTTTATTATTTCTATGTTTAGAAAGCTGTCCAAGGTTTGTTTTGCTTTATCAAAAGGTAAGTTGAAGTGAGTCCAATCCTCTTCGGGCAACTTACAAAAGTTCTGCCATTTATCAGAATGTTTCAGAAAAGAGGCTTTCGAACTGTTATTAACGCTGCGTTTAATAGTTAAATATTTTCCCGTTTTATATTCTACTTCGAGAAAGAAAGTAAAGTCCTTAAACTTATCAAAGTGCTTAAAAAGAAAAAATGATTTTGATTTACCTTTTAATAAACAAAAATCAATGAGTTCAGCAAGTTTACTTTTCCCTAAATTATGGTCATCTACATTCATATTATCAGGGTTTCGCATCTCACCCAGAACTATATTTAAGCCTTTATGAAGGCTTATTGGCATAAAAGTACCGTCTAGATTCGAATAAATTTTAGTTAAAATCATAGGCCTATATACTCAAAGCTATCTGTCTTTGAATGATACGAGATCAGCCCTACAAGATATAGAAAATTTACAGATGATAAAAATAGTACTTTCGAGTCAGGGTCTTTTTTTGTTAGGTAATCTAGTAACGTATCATATTTTTCAAGACGGTTCTTTTTTAATTTTTTAATAATTAAAGAAGCAACAGCGATTGTTGTTTTATCGGGATGAGAATGTTTTGTTGGTAAAAGGATCATTTATATTATCCTATGTCACAAAAATAATACATATAGTGCAAGAAAATTCTAGTTAACCTTCTATTTTTTCGTAAGTCTGGGTCTCTTTCAATAAGCCTATCATATATATAATCTAAAACTCTTTCAAAGTTTTCATATTTATCTTTGTGGGCAATTATTTTTGCCTTAAATTCATCTGCTGTTTCTTCGTATAAGTTTTTTAGGCGATCATTCGAAGGATGGTTGAGAAAACTGGTAATGGTATCATAGTGTCCATCTTTGAACATATGAGTTTCGATTAAAGTCGCATACTCATCACTTAAAATATTTAGCTTATTTTTTTCTGAGAACTTTTCACGTTTTATTCCTTTGTTTTCTTTTTCTGAGCCATCAATTTCTTCATATACATTTTTATCTATTAAAAATGCTTCGATAACTTCGGCTAAATCTTCGGGAGTAAGCTTGAGAGGCTCATCAAACACATTTAAATTAGCTATTTCGGTAGCTTGAGGGAAACGCTTTAAGAGTTGTTCTAAGCTTTCAATACCTATAAGGTGAATATTTCCTTTTTGTAACCCTGTATTACTTGAAATTTCAGTTAATATCTCTTCGTTTTTATTTGCGGTTAACTTTCTATTTGAGAATAAAACATAATTGGTAAGTTGTTTGTTTTTGAGTAGCTCTTGAACCTTTAAGATTTCTTTGTTTATTTGAGCAGTACTCTTACCAAAGAAGTCAGAATCAGAGAAGCTTCTGTTAATTCCACTTGTATGTTTAGCTTGAATAATAGTAATACCACTCCAAAGGCTATTTGTACTAGGGAAGGTTTGAGCTGTTCCTTCAAACCTAGCATCCCTACCACCATCAGTACCATCTGCAAAACCTTGAACACCAACACCAAACAGTTCTTGGCAGATAGCAATGACTAAATTTTCAAATTGACTGAAGTGTAGGTCGAAATATTGGTACTTCATACCTTTTTTCGTGAAGCCTTTTCATCATGCCCTGACATACCAAAGCGTCTCGCCAATTCATCCAATACATCATCAGGTGATAAACCTTTTTGCGCTAGCATGACCATGGTGTGAAACCAAAGGTCAGCAGTTTCATAAATGATTTGT
>NVWS02000031.1 GCA_002746295.2 Zetaproteobacteria bacterium | reverse complement strand
ATAGTCGTTTAAGTATGAATACTACATTATACTGTCGTCACCCTCGAATGCTTTTATCGAGGGTCTATGGATAGATTCCCGATAAAATATTTCGGGAATGACGGTGCTTTAATACTTGAATCACTATAGATTGGGCTTACGACTTTAAATGCTTTTCCTTGTGCCTCTGTAACTCTGTGGTTGTTTCTTTCGCGTAAAATCAGTGAAGCAGGTCAAATACGCATGTTTCATTCTAAAAATTCATGAAATTACTGTGCTTTTTAGATTCCCGATTAAAAGACCATCGGATGACTGTGTGTAACATCAGTTTTTAAGAAAGATAGCTGTAAGAAATATTACATGTAAGCTTACTCTTTTAGACATAGCATGCGCCAGCTTTAAAAGGGAAGGGTTGCAATGGATGTCCGCATTGATTTGGGGTGGAGTATGAGTAGAACAACATTTACAGCAGGTGATTTCAAAGGTGCAACACCGATGACTCTCAAGCGTGGAACTTGTTTGATTTATGAAGGTGATGTTCGAGAACAATGTGCTTACTTTATTATTGCAGGAAAGGTTGACATTCAGACAGAATGCTATGACGGTACACAAACACTGCTCTATAGCTTAACAAATGGTACTTTGTTTGGTGAATTACGATTGATGGGTGCGCAAGCAAGAACTGCCAGTGTCTATACCACTGAGAAAAGTGAATTGTTAAAAATTTCCCCTATTTTATGGCATCAATGTATGCAGGATATGGATTTTTTACGTCGTGTACATGAAATGCAATTGCAGCGTTATTTAGAAACAACCAAGGCTGCAAGTCGCTTGGGGCAATCCACGGTGTTGCATCGCCTCGGTACTTACTTGATGACATTACCAGATTGGCATCACAGCAAAGGCGATACCATTCATGTTATTTTACCGTCACACGGGCAGCTCGGGCGCATGCTCAACTGCACAAGAGAGCGTGTTACTGTGGTGATGCGGCAGTTTTATGAATCGGGTGCGGTTACAAAAGAGACCGATGGTTATAGCAGAATTTCGCGCATGTATTTGGCAAACTTATTGGGTTGAGTGAGCTTTTGCTAATTTGAGTGGTAGCTCCAAGATGAGTAGGGTGTTGCAAGCTTGTAGGGCGGTCTGGTTTCATGTCGCCAATTATATCAGATGAAAGGTGTGCAAGATGACTCAAAAAAAAGAAATTCAAGCTCCAGTTGACGAAGGCAATATCGATCAAATACGGGATATTATCTTTGGTGCGCAAATGCGTGATTATGAAAAACGTTTTATACGTTTGGAAGAAAAAATGCAAGGAGAATCTGCTACATTACGCAGTGAAACCAGCAATCGTTTGGATGCTTTAGAGCTTTATATCAAGCAAGAAGTAGGAAGCTTGTTGGATCAGCTCAGCCTTGAACGCGGCGAACGCGAAGATGACACGCGGCACCTCAGTGATGAATTAAGCAAAAAAAGCAAAGAAGCAGATAAGAAAAATGGACAACTTCAACAAAGCCTCAATCAAGGCAAAAGTGAATTGCGTGATGCTTTATTGGATCAGTCCAAATCCTTGCTCAAGGAAATTCAAAGCGTGCGTGATACACTCAATACATCATTGAATCGTTCCACAGATGAACTGCGTGATGATAAAGCTGATCGCAGAGCTTTGGCTGATATGTTTAATGAAGTGGCGATGCGCTTAAATGGTGAGTTCACACTACCCAAGAAAGAATCATAATTCATTCAATCGTTTAATCTGATGAGAGATACAGCATGACAGATCACAACAACCATGATCCCATGCAACAATTGCGAAAGCTTCTTTTTAAAGAAGAAGAAGCGCGTATTTCTGCCATTGAAGAAGTGCGCGATAATGAAGAACTACATGCCAAGGAAATCTCCGAAGTTTTGGTGGAAGCGCTTGATTTGCGTGCGCATGATGAGGGCTTAGGCAAGGCATTGATGCCGGCTGTAGAAACAGCAGTGAGCGAATCCATTGCCAATGATCCAAAAGCTTTTGCAGATGCATTATTTCCAGTCATGGGGCCTGCCATTCGCCGTTCTATCCAATATGCTATCTCAGAGATGTTACAATCACTTAATCAAACCTTGGAACATGCCTTTTCACCCAAAAGCATGTTATGGCGTTGGCAGGCGTTCCGAACAGGCAAATCATTTGCTGAAGTGGTGATGTTGAATACTTTATTGTATCGCGTTGAGCAAGTGTTTTGGATTCATAAAGAAACAGGTTTACTGTTGGCACACGAATCCTTTGATCCTTCACTCACCCAAGATGCAGATGTGGTGTCCAGCATGCTAACGGCTGTCGGTGATTTTATTCAGGATTCATTTCAAGGTTCACCTGAACAGGAGGTACAAAGCTTACGCTTGGGTGATCTTGAAGTGATGATAGAACAAGGACCTTATACTGTACTGGCCGTTGTATGCCGAGGTAATCCGCCCCGTTCTTTGCAAGCAACACTGAGTCAAACGCTGGAGCATTTACTCCAAACATTTCATGATACATTAAAAAACTTTGATGGTGATAGCTCTCACTTCTCATCTTCACATGATATGCTTGCCCCGCTTCTACTGGCTGATTATGTGAATCATGAAAAAAAACCGCCCATCAAACTCATGGTTTCTTTGTCTATTTTAGTCATCAGTTTTATAGCATGGACAAGTTGGAATGTGGAACAACATCGCGCCCTAACACAGCGTTGGCAATCATATATACAAACCTTGAAAGAAACACCGGGGTTGGTCATTACATCCGTCGATGAACATGATGACATCCATCATATTTATGGATTACGTGACCCATTGAGTACACCACCTCAACATGCACTTGAGAAGTTTCAACTCAACCCAAAACATGTGCGTTATCATTTCCAGCCTTATCATGCCTTGGATCATGGTATGATGTTAAAACGACTTTGGCATTTATCCAAAGCCCCCAGCAGTGTGTCCTTTAAAATTCAGGGTGATGTGCTTTATGTGTATGGCAAAGCTTCCCAAGTTTGGTTATCGGAACTTCAATGGATGACACAATGGATGGATGGCATTGCTTTGGTGAACGTGGATGCTGTTGATGTTCCTAAACCCCCAAAAACCTTTCAAGAACGTGTGATGATGGTATGGCAGCCCATTGATAGTGTTCAATTGCATGTGCAAGGCGATGCTGTGATGCTGACAGGTTCAGCCACAATAGCTTGGTTGCAGCAAGCCAAAGCAAGGCTCGCATCGCTAAAGGATATGGCATCCTATGATGATCATGCGGTGCTTCGCCTTGATTCGGTGGATTATATATTGCAGCTAGCCCAGCAGGCATTGCGCCCACCTCGCAGTGTGCATTTATCGATAACAAAAGAGCATCTATTAAAAGCACAAGGTAAAGCATCGGCTTCTTGGATTGCCAATGCGCAGAAAAAATCCGTTGCTTTGAAATATATTTCAGGTTTTGATGCGAAGGGTTTAAAAATATTGAACGCGGTGAATTTGGCGCGTGTGATTGCAGCATTGGAGCCGCCTGCCAGCGTCGACTTATTCCTGAACAAAGGTAAGCTTTTGGCGACAGGTGAAGCCGATGGACGCTGGATTACATTTGCGAATTTACAAGCCTTGAACATCAAAGGGATGAAATCCTTTCAGAATCAAGTCAAGCAAATTTGGCATGCAGATGCGGTATTGGAGCAGGCGAAGTTGCGTTTACATCCCGAGCCAGGTGTGCAGTTAAGCTTTGCTGATGGGGTGCTGCATGCACGTGGTCAGGCATCAAAACGCTGGATTAGCTTTGTCCATCGAGAAGCCTTGCATATAGATGGTGTGTTCACCTTTGATGAGCAAGTTGACATGATATATTCTGATGAAGAAATTCTGAAAATTGCGATGACAACACTACATCCACCTGAGGGTGTTCGTTTACAAGTCTCGCAAGGGGTTCTGAGCATTTTGGGTGAAGCCGATACGACATGGATTGAAAGCCTGAAAGCTCAGGTAGCGGTGATTCCAGGGCTTCAATCGTTTGATATAAAAGATTTGCATACGAAAGCCCAAGCCGATGGTTGGGAGCAGTTGCAAATTCAAGTGGCCTCGATGCGTTTGCAGACTTTCGCCAACCACCCTTTATTGACAGTTAAAGATAAAGCAGAACTTAAGCACCTAAGCGAGATTTTCCATCGTGCTGTTGAGGTACGTCCTGACAGTCGGTTGCACCTTTCGATTGCTTATAGGCGATCTGAAAAACTTGTGCTTATGATGCGAAATCATGCCATTCATCAAGGTTTGAAGAAGTATGGTGTTTTTGAATCACAGATCATCACAGATTTTAGTGAAAATCAAGCTGTGAAGCAGGATAGTCGTATTATATTTACACTGATAAAGCAGCCGTAGAGGAAAGGGAAACAACGATGATTCAAAAAAAGATTTGTGTACTGGGTGCTGCGGGTGTGGGCAAAACAAGTTTGATTGCGCAATTTGTGTACAGTAAATTTTCGGAAAAATACTTATCGAGTATGGGTGTAAAAATTGATCGAAAAGTCGTGCATCTTGAATCGCAGCAAGTCAACTTGATGATTTGGGATATTCATGGTGAGGAAAAATTCAAGAAAATTACGTCCAGTTATTTGCGAGGGGCTTCAGGTGTCATCATGGTGGTGGATGGGACACGCCCCGATACTTTGAGTGTGGCACAAGATATTTTTCAACGGGTTGAACAGGATGTGGGCAATATTCCCAGTGTTTGGTTGCTCAATAAAGTGGATTTGGAAGACCAGTGGTGCATGTCTGAAGGGGTGGTGAAGCAGCTGCGTGAGAAATATGTGAGTGTGTATCAAAGCAGTGCCAAAACAGGGGCGAATGTGGAACAAACATTTTTCAATATTACTGAAAATATGTTGAACGTATGAATAAACGGCTGCATCATTCCTGCAACAGAATGCCTAAAATTTTGGAGAAGCGGCTGACTTTAAATGCCACGCAGCGATTCCAGCCCGCTTGGTTGCAATTAACAAAAGGTGGGGCTGATATTCTTATGGTCGGTGGGGCTTGGCAACATTATTTTGATGTTTCTCCAGACTTGGGAACGGATGCATCGGAAGCTTGTGAGGTGTTGATGGGCATGTTGCCGCTGGAGGATGATTTCGAGCTGCCACAAATACAGTTGGTGGATGGGAAATATACCGATGTGATTGCATTGTGTGGCAATGATTCGGATTGGTTGCTTTTTTGTGATGTCAGTGCAGAAACCGAGCAATTTCAGAAGTATCAACAAATTGCCAATGATTTACTGCTGTTACAAGGTCAGCATCAACGCACCTTGAATCGCTATGTGGGATCTGAAGTGGTGAGGCGAGATGCTGAAGGTGATCTAAGCATCAATGCCAAAGCTGAACGGCGTGTGATTAGCACATTATTTACGGATATTCGTGGTTTTACGCCGTTCAATGAAAGCCACGATGCACAGGTGGTGATTGAAACGCTGAATGAGTACATGACGTGTATGTTGGATCCGATACTCAATCAAGCGGGTATGATTGATAAAATCACAGGTGATGGTGCGATGGCGGTGTTTGGGATTCTGGATTCGGAGCATGGTTGTATCGACGATGCCTTTGTTGCTGGGAAACAGATTCTAAAAGCGGTTCAAACGCTCAATGAACAACGTCAAAAACAAGGACTCGAGCAACTCGGAGTTGGTGTGGGTATTGCGTCAGGTGAAGCCGTATTGGGCATGTTGGGTACACATCATCGTCGTTGTTTTACCGCCATTGGTCCGCATGTTAATCGTGCTGCCCGTTTGGAGTCCAATGCACCTGCGGGTGATATATTGCTGGATGGAGATAGTTATTTGGCATTGCAGCAGCCAATAGATTGTGTGCCGATGACCTTAAATTTAAAGGGTATTGGTGATACCTGTGTGTATGTATGGCACCTTGACATCCTCCCCGCCCTAAAGAACGAGGATTCCTTGCGCCGTTAAGCTGCAAGAGGTTCTTGCTTCATCGTGGTTGCTATTGCATCCACTCCACAAGCGAACACGGCATGTCCTGCCGCTAAGATGTTCAGTGCTGCGTTGTGGTCTGCGT
>NVWS02000030.1 GCA_002746295.2 Zetaproteobacteria bacterium | reverse complement strand
GGAAACATGGCAGCCAGTTTCTCAATATTCTCATCCGTAAAATTTGCTGTTTGTAAATCTAGTTTTTGCATGATAATTGCTGACCTTCCTTTAATATGTTCGATGTCTTGTTTCATTTTTATTCGTTTTTTTAACTGATGTCTCTCGTTCCCATGCTCCTGCGTGGGAACGGTATGCATTCCCACCGAGGACGATGGGAACGAGATTAAAAACATTGAATCTTCAAACCTGCGCCCATACATCAATTTTTAAGCTAAAAATTCATGAATGACTTCAAAAAGACCATCTTCCCCCATCGCCTTCTGTTCCAAAACCCAAAGCGGCGTTGTTTTATCCCATAAAGCTTCGAGTTTGACCGCATCTTTGGCTGTCACAGCAATGGAATGCGGCAAGGCTTGAAATACTTCTATATCGGCAGGCGTAAACGCATAATGATCGGGAAAAAATGTTTTCCCCCATACTTCAAAGCCTGCATTTTTTAGACTTTTTACAAAGCGTTCAGGACGGGCAATGGCAGTCACAGCATGCACCACTTTGGGCGTTTCCTGCCCACACGCCATCCAATCGCACAATGAGGATTCAAGCGTATGCCAGTGCCATTCTTTTTTTTCAGCTAAAGCTAAACTTTCGCCTTGCCCCACACGAACCACAACATCAGCACGATTGAGGTTTGAAACAGGCTCTCGCAACGGTCCCGCAGGTAACAAACAAGCATTGCCAACACCCACATCAGGAATCAAGACAACATCACACACTCGATTCAATTGTCGATATTGAAAACCATCATCAAGCAACATGACATCGCCATGTTTGGCAGCCATACGACTGGCAGCCACGCGATTTTGTGCAGAAATAACAGGGCAGCCACTCATACGATATAACAACACCGCTTCATCACCGACACCTTTTGCAAGGCTATCATGCTGTAAAAGTTTCGCTTCAGATGCATGCCCACCATCACCACGGCAAACAATCACTGGCTTATAGCCATGCTGTTTCAGTCGTTGCGCCAGCCATATCACAAACGGTGTTTTGCCACTGCCACCCACGGTAATATTGCCAATCGAAATCATAGGGATGGGTGGCTCAATACTTTTTTCTAAGCGTTTCTTTTGTTCCCAAGCACTTGTTTTTTTATAGATGGGCGTGAGCAGTCGCAAACCCCACGGTGGTTTTTCATGTTTCCACCACATCGTTTCAATGGCATGTATGAGGCGATGTTTGAATGACATCTTAGGCGAGTAAACGTTGGATTTCAGATGCTGAAAAACCAGCCTTTTGACGTGCTTCCACATTCACACCTGCATCAATGCCGCGTGGAAAATGTTTTTCAACCAACGCAAAAAAAGTCTCGGTTGGTTTTAAGCGTCGCTCTTGGCAAACATAACGAAACCACTTGCTACCCACCTTCACATGCCCAATCTCATCTTTGAAAATAATATCCAATAAGGTTGCCGCATGTTCATCGCCCACATTCCGCATCTTTTTCTGAATACCAGGGGTCACATCCAAACCACGCGCTTCCAATACTCGCGGCACCAAGGCCATCCTGTCCAAAACATCGTGCGCGGTGGTTTCTGCCATTTCCCACAACCCATTGTGAGCAGAGTAATCACCATATTCACCGCCCAAATGACGTAAATGCGCCCGAATCAATTCAAAATGATAGGCTTCTTCTTCGGCAACACGCACCCAATCACGGTAATAATCCAAGGGCATCTCTTCAAAACGCTGCACGGCATCCAAAGCAAGGTTGATGGCATTGAATTCAATATGGGCAATCGCGTGCATCATAATCATACGGCCTTCCACACTACCCATCGCACGTTTCGGAAGTTTACCTGCTTGCACCAATTCAGGTTTGGCAGGGCGACCGGGTGAAAAAACATCCACAGCTTCGCCTAAACCATCCAAAATACGCTGTTTTTTCAAGCTTGCAGCACAAGCCGCCGCTTGCCGTGTCAGTTTTAACTTTTGGTCCACATCGGATGTTTGTAATGCTCGCCGTACGATTTGAAAAAAATCAATCATCAACGCTCCTTGAGTCTCTACCATGATTTGCCCACAATGCGCCGCTATGTCTGAAACTCAACATGCCCACGCCCGTGTCATCGCCCTTGCGGCCTTGATGCAAGCCGCCAAATCGGTGGATGATATTGCTCGCAAAGGTATCTGTGATGCGGAAGATTTTCACGCTTTACTACACAGCTTATTTGCCAATGCAGAGCAATCACCCGAAGCCATGTTCGGCGGTCGTCATCAATTAAAAACAGGCTTAACACTGGCAAAACAACTGTTATCAGGCGAAGATATTAAGCAAGCCAAAACTGCCATGACCTATACTGCGGGCATGATTGCCGTTGAAAAACGCTTAAAAAAACAATCTGAAATGTTGCAAGCCATTGCGGACGGCATGGCGCGGATTGAAAAACAACGCGAATATTTTGGTAGCATCAGCCATGAAAGCGTGATTGGTGGCATCGCGGATTTGTATGGTGAAACCATTAGCACCTTAAAACCGCGTATCATTGTGCATGGTAAACCTGAGTTGCTGCGTCAAAGTGCCAACACCAATAAAGTACGCGCCCTTTTATTCTCAGGCGTACGTGCCGCGCATCTTTGGCAACAACACAAAGGCGGACATTTGCGCTTGTTATTTGGACGCAAAAAACTCTTACAGGATATTGACCAAGCCCTGTCTTGATTCAAGGTCTGGTGGAAATCACTGAAGGTAAATATTTGGGACTTTGAACACGAATTTGCTTATTCACATTCATCCGCCCAAACACCACCTCAATATCATTGATTTTCACGCCAAACTCTTTGGCTAAGAACTTCACCATATAATCGGTCGCTTTTCCACCACGCGGAATCGCAGATACATTAATTTTTAATTGATTGCCCTTGGGCTTACCAATTTTGGTGGTCTTCGCATTGGGTGTTCCCAAGATATTCAATACCAACACATTGTCATCCCATGTATAAAAAGTATTCATTTTCACCCGTGGACTTGCCATCTGCTTAAGCTCCTCGCTTACCGTTCAATGGACGCATTCGTTCAGGAAATGCTGCCAAAAAGGTCATGGTTTGATGGGTCATGGGGTGTAAAATCTTTAAACGCCATGCGTGTAACATCAAACCCTTGCCACCCATAATTTTGTAGGTTTTTAACGCATCCCGTGTAGCATATTTCACATCGCCCAAAATAGCATGCCCTTCTTGTTGCAATTGCACCCGCAATTGATGGGTACGTCCACTGTGCGGTTTTAATGCCAACAAAGCATAATCCATCCTATCCGCCTGAATCGTTTGCATGACTTGATAATCTGTGACCGATAACTTGCCTTCATCATCATCCACCACCATACGTTCACCTGCAACCGTCACGCCTTTGCTCAAATGCGAGGTCATACGTGCTGCCGAAGGTTCTGGATGCCCTTTCACCCATGCCAAATAGGTTTTATCCATATCACGTTCACGAAAGGCTTCGGTGAGTTGGCGCAAGGCTTCCAAGTTCTTTGCCAACAACAACACGCCCGATGTATCCCGATCCAAACGGTGTGCCAAACGTAAATCAGGCAATGCACGCACTTCCTTCAACATCTCAATCAAGCCCATACCATGACCACTGCCACCATGCACCACCATGCCCGCAGGTTTATTGATGACCAAAAGCCACGCATCTTCAAATAAAATGGGTAACGCAAGAATGCGCTCCTTTTGCAATGCCGACATAGGCAAAGGCTTATCATTGCCCGCTGTGCGCGTGCGTAAACTCATGGGTAAAAATACCTCATCATCCTTACAGACATGATGATTGGGTTTGCAACGCTTGCCATTGACCCGAACATTTCCCTTGCGAATCAAACGCATCATCAGTGTTCGTTTATCTGCGCCCAATTGCCGCACCAACATGCGATCTAAACGACTTCCATCTTCATCTGAAGGCACAATCAACTGCCCCTTTTCATTGATAATATTTGCCAAGTTCACCTCAAAATGGTTAGTATCATCGACCGTGCAGTTTGCTCCATGCGAACAACGATCTGCAAGGGGATGATTTTTTCACTTGTCGTGACACTCACCAGATTTCAATATTCTGCAAGATGATAAGCCCAATCAAGGTTGATGTTATACTGGATTGCCGCCTGAGATTTTGTTCAATGTGTTGAGCCTGCATACATTAAAAATACCCGTTTGATGGTTTAAACAATCCATGATTGAGCTGTAACCATGCGTCAATCATGCTGTTGAACTTAAAGTTTTGCTTGAACACTGAATCACTTCCGTTTTTTGTTTGATCGCTTGGCTGTTGCACACCTTTGATGAAGGTAAGAATCGTTTTACTTTTTTAGATTCTCACGGATGCATGCCCAGCTTGATGATACACTATCCGTTGTATTCAATGTTTGAACAGTGCATGTTAACCAACATGGTCATGCTCTATATTGCACGCGCGTCATACCAGTTTATCTGTTACGTCTTTGCTCTCGTGCATTATAAAGCCATGTTTTTACCATCATTCGGCATAGGACATGCCATGAGCCACATTAAAAAAACAATGCTCATCAACGCATCACATGACGAAGAAAGTCGTGTTGCCATTGCTTTGAATGATTATTTACAAGAGCTGGATATTGAATCTGCCCACAAAGCCCTCACCAAAGGCAATATTTACAAGGGTGTCATCACCAAGGTTGAGCCAAGCTTGCAAGCGGCGTTTATCGAATATGGTGCTGCACGCCAAGGTTTTTTACCGCTGAATGAAGTTCATCCCGATTGCTGGAAAGAGGGTGCTGATAAAGCCGCCGACCCTCGCAAAATCAACATCAAAGATGTATTGGATAACCGCCAAGAGTTGTTGATTCAGGTCGTCAAAGAGGAGCGAGGCAACAAAGGTGCTGCCTTAACCACCAATATTTCATTGGCAGGACGTTACACCGTCTTGATGCCCAACAACTCACGCGGTGGTATCTCTCGCAAATTATCGGAAGATGAACGCCGTGCCATCAAACAAATTTTAACCCACCTTAATGTACCCGAAAACATGGGCTTGATTGTCCGCACTGCGGGACGCGATCAAGAACTTGAATCTTTGGAATGGGATTATCAATATTTACGTCGTTTATGGGATGAAATCCGCATCAAAGGCGACAGCGCCCCCACACCATCCTTGATCTATCTTGAAGGAGACTTGGCAACACGTGCTATTCGCGATCACTTCACCGATGATATTGATGAAATTCAAGTCGATAACCCAGAGGTTTTCACCCGTACTAAGGCCTTTGTTCATGCCGTGTTACCGGGCAAAGAAAAGTTAGTAAAACTTTACCGTGGCAAAAAACCATTGTTCCGAAAATATGGCATTGAATCGCAATGTGAAGAAATTCACCACCGTGAAATTCGCTTGCGATCAGGCGGCTCCATTGTCATTGACCCAACCGAAGCTTTGACTTCCATTGATGTCAATTCATCACGCGCAACGGGTGGCAAAAACATTAACGATACAGCTCTAGCCACCAACCTTGAAGCAGCAGCAGAGGTCGCACGTCAATTGCGTATCCGTGATATTGGTGGCTTGGTTGTCATTGATTTTATTGATATGGTCAACCGAAAACATGGGCAAGAAGTCGAAGAAGTCTTACGTGATGCCACCAAAAGCGACAAAGCACGCATTCAATTTGCCAAGATTTCTCGCTTTGGTCTTTTGGAAATGTCACGTCAACGCTTACACCCTTCCATCCGCGAATCGACCACCGAAACATGCCCACGTTGCCAAGGGCGCGGTTCTATTCGTACCGTTGAATCCATGGCGTTAAAAATGCTAACACGCATGGAGGATTGGGCGGAACGTGGTAAAAAACCGACGTTAAACGTTCAAGTTCCATCGACTACGGGTGAGTATTTGATGAACAACAAGCGTGACCATATCGCGCGTATTGAAGAAATTCATGAAATTCAAATTGTTTTACAAATTAAACCTGAATTGATGATTCCCCACTATCGCATTGAACGCGAATGGGTGGATAATCAGCAACAACGCACCGAAGTCTTGGAAGACACATCGCGTGGCCTCAAACCCACCGTTGAAAAACGAAAAGTTAGCCCATTAAAACCAGTCGTTGGTATTCCAATGCCGCAACACCCCCCTAAAAAAGAAGCATCTATTTTATCATGGTTCATGGGATGGATTGAAATTCTAACGGGGCAAGCAGCCAAGAAAAAACGTTTGGAAGAAGAGCGCAAGGAGCAGCAACGCCAGCGCAAACCACGCCGCCCCAACAACCGCAATCGAAACCGCAATAAAAATGTAAAAAACGAAAACAACACAGACAAGCAGCCGCTAGAAAACAACAACGATAAAACCGATACGCCAAGTAATAAACCTGCTAAAGCTGAGGTTAAGGTTCAAAAAGAAGGTGAAAATAAAGACAGTACCAGCCATACAGAAGAGCCAGAAGGTACACAACGTCGTCGTCGTCGTCGCCGCCGTCGTCGCCCTGCTGGCAATGCCGAAGCCCAAGAAGGCAATGAAAAAAACAACAGTCCTAAAACTTCGACCCAACCAGAAAGTAATGAAAATTCGGATACCGTGGATGCTAAGCCCGATGTCAAACAAGCTGAGCAAAACAGCGATGAGAAACCTGTGAAAAAACGTCCACCACGTCGCCGCCGACCCAACAAAGCAAAAGTAGAGGTCGCAGCAGCCCCTTCTGAACAAAAAGAAAAAGTAGATACACAGGTGCAAAAGCCAACAGAAACACAAGCATCTCCAGCAAAACCAACGGGGAATAAGCCCAAACCAAGCCCCCAAGTGAAAGAGATGCCAACGGGTGAATAATACTCAACCCAATCCAACGCAGCGTTATGTGATTCCCCATGAGCTACAAGGTCAACGCCTCGATCAGGCATTGACCAAGCTCACAGGTTTATCACGCAGTCGTGTGAAAGATTTATATCAATCGGGGGCGATTCAGAGCGAACAACCCCCCCCACTCTTGAAAATATCAGGGGTGGTGTATGCCCATGATGTCTTTCTTGTCACCATGCCTGAAAACCGCCCCATGACACTGCAAGCTGAAAATATTCCTTTGGATATTCTCTTTGAAGATGACTACCTCTTGGTGGTCAACAAACCTGCGGGCATGGTGGTTCACCCCAGTCATGGTCATGATACAGGGACATTGGTACATGCCTTACTGCACCATTGTGAATTACCAGGTATCAACGGCGTGGAACGCCCTGGCATTGTGCATCGTATTGATAAAGACACTTCGGGTTCTTTGGTCATTGCCAAAACTGAAGCTGCTCACCATGGGCTTGTCGAACTCTTTACCACCCACGATATTCGACGTGAATATATCGCGTGGTGCAAAGGTATCCCAAGATGGCAACAACAACGTATTGATAAACCCTTGGCGCGACACCCTCAACATCGCCAAAAAATTGCAGTGATCGAACACGGTAAGCATGCGATTACAGACGCACAACTTGAACAAAGTTATTTCCATCAATTTAGTCGCCTTCGCCTGACCTTGCATACTGGGCGAACCCATCAAATCCGTGTGCATTTGGCATCTGAAAACATCCCCATCCTTGCCGATGCCACCTATGCACGTCATTTTAATCCAAGTAAAAAACTTCCTGAACTTTTGCGTCAAGCCTTGCTCCAGCTATCAAGGCAAGCATTACATGCCGAAGTATTGGGGTTTACGCACCCTATCACCCAAGAAGATGTTTTATGTCGCGCGCCTTTGCCTGATGACTTGCAACAGTTAAATATTGCATTGGAAGACTGCCTTTCATCTTAAAATCTTTATTAGCCCATGAATTGAGTTCAGAAAGTATGCCTCATGTTTATTCGATCTAAACTGTTTGAAAAACACCATATTCAAGGACTTTTTAGTACAAGACACGGTGGCACCAGCCCGCCACCTTTTGAGCATTTGAATCTTGGCTTAAATTTGGGTGATTCAAGCGATCATATCCAAGAGAATTTACGCCGATTATGCCAAGCATCCAATATACCTTTGCCACACCGTAGCATACAAACACATGGTATCGAAACGATGATATGCCAAGGGGAGGGCATCCAACATCAACATGACGCTGATATTCTTATCACAAGCACCGCCAATACATCCGTTGCAGTACGCACTGCCGATTGTTTACCCATACTGTTGATAGATATACACAAGCATATTGCTGCCGCAGTCCATGCGGGGTGGCGGGGTACAGCGAAAAACATTGTCCAAATTGGCATACAAAAGATGCAAGCATTGGGGGCAAAGCCCGAACATATCTTGGCAAGCCTTGGCCCGTGTATTGGTTCATGCTGTTTTGAAGTGGATGTTAAAGCAGCGCAACAACTGGCTGATTCTCACCCACAAGCCCATCAACACCTACATCAGCAAAAACAAAAATCCTATCCTGATTTACAAGCCATCAACCAATGCCAATTACTCAGATCAGGCATCAAAAAACAACATATCGAAATGGTTCGACAATGTACTTATTGCCAAAGCCGCGATTTTTTTTCATGGCGACGTGACCAAGAAAAAAGCGGCAGGATGTTGGCCATCATTCAATGTCCAACATCCTGCCCACTCACTTTATCCTAACATTTATTGAATGGTTTGACCTTCAGCTTCCGATGTTTCTTGTAAACTTTGATCCAATAAGGCTTGGAAATTCACAGGCTCCATCAAAAATGGCATGAAACCACCATCCACCGTCAATTGGCTCATAATTTGGCGGGTATATGGAAACACAATACTTGGGCAGTTCACAGCCAATACTTGTGTCATATGTTCTTCTGGAATATTCTTGATAAAGAAAATACCTGCCTGTTCCACTTCAATTTCAAACATGACTTGTTCACTTGTTTCATCACGTGTCACCACATTGACTTTCAATGCCACTTCCCATTGTTCATCATTCAACGGACGACTGTTCAGCGCCAAGTTCATCTCAACACGCGGTTGACCATTGCCTTCTGTAAACACTTCTGGAGCATTCGGGTTTTCAAAAGAAACATCTTTCAAATAAATCCTTTGTAAGCTTAAAACAGGTGTTTCGGGTTCTTTTTTTTCAGTTGTCATCTTACGTTACCTTTGATCCTTATTCGACCATATATTTATTTTTTTACAGCTTCAATCGCTTCTTTGCCAAACCCTGCTGGCAAACGTGCACCCAATTGTGCCACCACTTTTGCAGCGGCATGTGAGCCTAAACGCCCTGCCTGCTGCCATGTGAAATCATGGGTGATGCCATATAACACGCCCGCAGCATACATATCACCCGCTCCAGTGGTGTCCATGGCTTTAATAGGCACACCTGCGACAGAAAAAACATCGCCTTGATGCAGCACAATCGAGCCTTCTTTACCCAGCGTCACAGCCACATTCGCGACATGCTGATGAAGCGCACGCGCTGCATCCGTAGGGTCAGCTTCACCCGTTAAAGCACAGGCTTCCACTTCATTGCAAAACAACAAGTCCACGGCATTTTCAATCAATGCTTGAAAATCATCACGGCAAATATCAATCAAAAACGGATCAGAGACTGTCAGTGCAACTTTTGTCCCCACTCGCTTGGCTATGTCAATGGCTTTGAGTGCTGCTTTCTTGGTTTCAGGCCCTGCAAACAAATAACCTTCCACATAAATATACTTGGATTTGGCAATCGCTTCTTCATCCAAATCAGAAGCTTTCAAGCCTACCGAAACGCCCAAATGCGTTAACATGGTACGTTGGGCATCGGGTGTAATCAACACCACGCATGTCCCAGTATCACCATCAACTGCTTCCACATGTGTGGCAACCCCGAGAGCTTTGAATTCATCCAAATATTGTTGACCAAACGCATCGCGAGCCGTTTGACTGGCATACGCCGTTTTGCCCCCCATATCTGCAATACCTACTACAGTATTCGCCGCTGAACCACCCGAACAATAGTTTACATCATGATCCGATAACGCCTTCAAGATAGCTTGTTGACGATCAGGTTCAGTCAAGGTCATGATACCTTTTTCGATACCATTGGCAGTCAAAAAATCATCGTCGCACTGCACTTGTAAATCCATAATGGCATTGCCCACGCCATACACATCATAACTCATAGCTTACTCCAAAATATTCTAGCACTGCAATGCAGAGCCGCTTCTATTTAATC